>JALVEV010000061.1 GCA_027030605.1 Campylobacteraceae bacterium
AGGGAGAGGAAGACCTGCTTACCCTTGGCTCTTGCTGTAAGTTAGATGAAGATGGTGTAGAGCGTTATATGGAGACGCATGAGAGCATAGATAATCAAGATATAGTCTTGTGGTATGTACCACGCATTCAAAATGATGCACGAGCAGGGCATGAGTACTGTTGGGCAGATACGGTGTTAGAGGATGGGAAGT
Source organism: Campylobacteraceae bacterium (assembly GCA_027030605.1). GTDB lineage: Bacteria > Campylobacterota > Campylobacteria > Campylobacterales > Sulfurovaceae > UBA1140. The sequence goes on from JALVEV010000061.1 coordinate 193, forward strand.
TGGTGGTTAAGGAGTATCCTTGTGTTGTTGGTCCTAAGTTTGTGCCGATGTAGGGGCAACCTCCGTGTTCGCCCTTGTTTGATGTGACGAAAAATTTAAAATATTTTTATGTGGTATTGAAACAGAATGTTTATCTAAAATTATGGATATTTCGGTACGATAGATATAGGGCAGACACGGAGGTCGCCCCTACAAAAAGGAAAAAAATGTATAGTTTAAAGAGATATTTTCCCATAGTTATTGCTCTAATCATCGTTTTTATAGGAGCTTTATGGACTGTTCATAAAAAAAACAGTAGTAAAGTTCAAGAGAAACCCTTTAACATAGGTACGTTTACTCGAACAAGAGGTTGTGCAAGACACCCCAACTTTTTAGCCAAATTAAGAGTACCTCAACCCGTTGCTATTGACCTTTCACAAAAACGATATAAGGGCTTGGCGTTTCTCTATGGGCGTGAGTTAAATCAAGCTGTTCATCTAAAAACATGGGAAGAGTTTGACTACTTCTCTACCTATGCTTTAGACCCAAAAGGTAATATCTATTTAACCCCCATGCCTTTTGTCTCTGTTAAAGAGAAAACGTTTGAGTTTCAAAAAAATATCTACTTTTTAGATAGCAACTCAGGCAATCTTTCAGTATGGATGAGTTTAGATGAGGTGAGAGCAACACCCAATAACCCGTTTGGGGTCATTGCTGTCGTTTACGATTGCGATGATAGTACCATTTGGGTCTCTACTATTGATGAGAGTAGTTACGATAAGGGTAGAGGAGTGATTTACCATATCGATATTGCTTCAAAAAAAATACTACAGAGCGTTAAAGGGGTTGATGCCTTAAGTTTGACACTTCTTAAAAGTAGTAAGGGTAAGTTTTTACTTATGGGCGATGCTCGTAAGAGTCAACTTTTGGCGATAGAGATTAGAGAGGGTAGGGCTTTAGATAACCCTATTAAATTGTTAAAGCTTCCCAATACGCTTGAACATATAAGGAAGATAAAGGTTCGAGGAGAAAATCTACTTGAACTTCAAACCATTCCTTTCTCTTACACCTTAATTGCTCAAACCTCTGGTGAAGATGATAGGAGGTACTATAGAGCCATTTGGAATAGTGCTACACTCTCTTGGGAGATAGAGAATAAATAGTTATCTAAACTCTGAACGCTCCCCAAATGCATAGTTAAAGTTAAAGCCAATAGAGTTTCCATTGGCTGTTACAGAGGGGTCATTTTTGAGTTTATATTCAATATAGGTTCCTCTAAGCCCTATTGTCAAGTTATCTGTTGCTTTATAGCCAATCTGTGCTACTCCTCCAAGGGCATTGTCGTATCGGTCATTAACTGCATCGTTAAAGTAGGTTCCTGTATTGTCGTAACCAGAGAAAGAACCAGAGAGGTGAGGATTTAAATGATAGGTAACTCCACCACCAAATTTCCACTTTTTGTTTGAGAATAGAGCTAAAGCTGTAAAGGGAGTGCTATCCCATGTTACATCACCATTTGAGGCTGTTTTCCCTTCAAATTTATAACCCACTAAAAATTGAAGCTCTAGTGGATTTTGAGGTGATGAGACTATTGCACCTGCTTCAACTTGTACACCTTCACCTGCTCGAATTTTTGTAGTTCCCTCATAGTCACTATAGACTGTTGCTAATGTTTTTCCTCCAAAATCATAACCAAATTGAACCATGGGTTTAATGGTAGAGCTATTTGCCATAGTTGTGATAGGTAACATTAGTAACGATACTAGTGTTATACATTTAATCATAGAGTCTCCTTCGATTCTATTTTTTATAGTATAATTTATGATTGTGTTAAGATTGTGTTACTTTCACTCAAATAGCTCCCTAAAAAGGAGTCAAACCCATCATCAATTTTAAGCCGAAAATCCTCAGGCTCTTTTTTGTGAATGCTCTTTAAAAGTTTTAAAATCTCCTCTTTTTTAAGCTCCTCTTTGCTCATTATTCCAAAAAGAAGTAAATCTTTATGGTCTAAATTAAGCTCCTGAGAAATAATACTTATACGAAAAATTTTATCTTTTATAACAGAGTTTCTAAGTTTAATAAGCGAATTATTAAAAAGTAGTAGAGTAAACTCTTTATACTTCTCTAGCTTACCATGATAGATACCTAATAAAAAATTGCCAACAATTTTATTGTTATCTATTTCTATCTCCATAGTATGGTAGTGATTTTCATCTATTTGACTCCCAAAAGAGTAGCAGTACCATTTTCCATTGAGAGGATAACTCTGTTCAATAAACTCATCTAATGACAAAGCTTGATTGTAACGGCGTTTATACTCTCTTGCTATATCTATCTTATCTTTAGTGTGTTTGGTAATATGTAGGTATCTTCCCTCATCATTGTAGGTTTGGTAGAGTATAAAATTTTTATTTTGTGGTAAGATTATCTCTTCGTAGTGAGGGTGTGGGTTCTCTACTATCTTAACAGGTAAAATTTTTGCAAGTTTTATAAGCTTTTGAACGACTTTATGAGTCATCAGCTGACAATCTGATACCACAAAAAGGTAATGTATCTCTAAGCGATGCTCCTCTACTAAGTAAATCTGCTCTTGAAATATCTCCGAAAAATAGGGGCTATCTACTTCAAGTAATGAAATATTTGAGGGAGTAAGGGTATAGGCTATATCAACTCTTGGAGCTTCATCTCTATTAAGATTCTCATTTTTTGCTAAGCTATTAAAGAGTAGATTTTTAACGCTCTTTTTATTGCTAACAAAGTAGCTCTCATTATAGTAGAGCTTTTTAGCAATCTTTTCATAAGCTGAAAAGGTATGTAGTGCAAGGTTTGTATAGAAATCCTGCTCCTTTTTATGTGCTTCAATATCTTTAGCTAAATCTTTAATTTTTTTAGTAAAATTTTCGACTAAAAAGGTTCCATTTTTAACTGTTTGTCGTTTAAATGGGTAGGCAATAAGTAGATTTGAGTAGTTGAGTTTGTGTTGGTAGTGTTGCTCTTCATCTTTAGTCAGTAGATTGGAGCTAAGGAGTACCATATAGGCTTTTGGTTTTCGAGCTGAGATATCTTTGCACTGTGCTGTTCCAAATACTCTTACCTCTTGGTTTAAAACGGTAGCCACATTTTCAAAGATAAACTGCATATAGTCAAACTCATTTTTAACGCTAATATAGAGCATACCTTCAAACTCTACCATCTCCCCTTGATAGAACATATTTTGTGCTAATCTTCTTGAATAGAGATTTATTTTATAGATGTTGTTTATATTTGGAAACCCAAGCTCATAGTAGCTTAATGTTTCACTATCTAAGTCAAAATAGTAGATATATCTCATACGCTTTTCAAGGCTACTGCTTTTCTCTTGAATATGTAGATACTCATCTAGCTTATCTCTAAACGACTCAATACTCCAAAACTCAAACATATCTTTAGTAAACAAAGAGGAGCCATCAGGCATAGAGTAATCTCCTATTTTACAATGTTCAAGATTGAACTTATAGGGCTTTTTACTCTTTCCACTAAGCCAATTGTTTATGGTCTTTAAGCTCTTTTTTCGCTCATCTTCACTTCTAATATCTGAAAAGAAGCTATTAAGGAGTTGCTCTTTATTGTTTTTAAATAAATTTTCATAAATATAATTAATTTTTAACGAAAAATCGACCCACTCACGCTTTTTTTTACTATTTTTTTCTTGATTATATTTTTTCATCTCTATCAAATTTCCTTAAAATGACCAAAAGTTCACTTATTTTATATAAAGTTCTTGCAAAAGTTATTTAAAATTCTTTTTTTTGGTGAAAAATAGTTTTTAGTTGGGAATTTTTTGTTTTATATTATTTTGATAAGGTTATAATTTAGAAAATTTTAGGTGAGATTCCTCAGCTCTAAATATAAGGGAGAATATATACTATTATATTATACTAAAATACCCACTCACAATAGACCATCTCCCACCCCTTAAAGACAACTATAACCCCTCTTTCAAACCCTTGTGGGTTGTACTGTTCAAGTTGCTCTTTAGCCTTGTTAATCTGTC
>JALVEV010000062.1 GCA_027030605.1 Campylobacteraceae bacterium
CTCTCTATCTGTGTGCTTTTTCCACAAGTGTCAATACCTTCAAATAGTATATACATTTACTTTTTACCTTTTGATTTTATCTCATTTAAAATAGATTTTGGAACTAAGTGGTCAACCTCTCCACCGAACTTTAAAATAGCCCTAACTACCGATGAGGAGATAAAGGAGTAGTCTAGTTTTGGCATAAGATAGATGGTCTCTATCTCTTTTTTAAGTGAAACATTGGCATACCCCATCTGCTGTTCATACTCAAAATCGGTAGATGAACGGATACCTCTTATAATAATGTTAGCATTAAGTTCAGTTGAGAGGTCAACTAGCAGTGAATGAAACTTTATGACTTCTATATTTTTAAGATGAGCTGTTGCCTTCTCTATCATACTTATTCTCTCTTCAATAGAAAAGAGAGGATTTTTGTCAGTATTGTTTCCAATAGCTACAATGATTTGGTCAAACATATTGGCTGAACGCTCAATAATGTCTAAGTGACCAATAGTTAGAGGGTCAAAAGTTCCAGGGTAGATTGCTCTTCTATTTTTGTTCATTTAGTTCCATCGCTTATATAGGTTGTTCTCTATGCCTAGTACATCGTACCACTTTCCAATAATAAACCGTTCCATCTCTTCAATAGTTTGCGACTCTGAGTAAAAACCCATAACAGGAGGAGCAATAATTACACCAAGTTTAGCTAGTTTTTCCATATTTTCTAATGCAATAGCAGAGAAAGGAAGTTCTCTAGGAGCAAGAAGTAGCTTTTTCTGCTCTTTAAGTGCTACAGAGGCTGTTCTTGTTACTAAATTGTCTGCAATCCCACACGCAATTTTAGCTAGTGAGTTCATACTACATGGAATAACAACAGTTATATCTACTTGAAAAGAGCCTGAAGCAATAGATGAAGCGATATTGGAGTTATCATGAAAGACAATATTTGAGTTTTCAAAATGGTTAACGGTTAAAGCATTGTTTGAAGTAATAAGATGTACCTCTATATCTTTTGGAAGATACTCAATGAACTTTTTTCCAAGCTCTATGCCTGAAGCACCTGTAATGGCTACAACTAATTTCATACTGTTCCTGTGGTGGTATATTTATATTAAGAAGTATATCAAAAAAATATATATTAATATGTAAAATATGTGGGAAAAGTTATAAGAGGTGGTACCACAGGTCGGATTCGAACCGACACGCCCGAAGGCAGAAGATTTTGAGTCTACCAAGTCTACCAGTTCCATCACTGTGGCACAATCCAATATGAAATTGGAGTGCAATTATACAGCGATGAAGCTTAAATAATTGTTAATTATGCTACAGTATCTTTTAGAGATTTACCAACTTTAAACTTAACTGCTTTTCTAGCAGGAATTTGTACAGTTTTACCTGTAAGTGGAACTCTTGCCTCTCTTGCTGCTCTCTCAACCGTTGAGAATGAACCGAATCCGATGAAGCTCACAGTTTTACCCTCTTTAAGAGCCTCTGTAATAGTCTCTAATATAGCATTTAATGCCTCATTTGCATCTTTTTTAGATAAACCTGATTTTTTTGCTACTACGTCAATGAACTCTGCTTTTTTCATTAAATCATCCTTTGTAAAATATTTATACTCAATTCTACAATTTTTTTTTTAAAATAACAAGCAATTTATAAAAAATGTGTTAAAAATGGTTTAAAACTCGCTATTTTTGGGATTTTTCTTTAAAATGATGCTATAATTTTTCAAATATTTTAGGAGTTCTAGTGCATATTTTTATACTAATATTTATGATAATCTTTGTATATGGGTCTTTTTCTACTATTTTTCACTCTACAGAGATGGTAGGTAAAATTGGTCAAAGTTTTGGTGAAGGTAATATTGAACTCTTCGGCTATTTAGCCTATATAAATTTAGTGATTTTACTTTTTCCTCTCTATAAAATTTATAAAGATGGACATCTATTAAAAGATATTGAATTTTATACAGGGTGGATGCTTCTTTTTGTCTCAGCTGTACTATTTCAGGCATTGGTTGTAGATATTTATAAAAGTGGCTCTATTTCATTAAGTTTATATGACTTTTTAAATCCCTATATTGGTAAGGCTGGAATGTGGTTACTATGGCTTTTATCTATTTTAGTAGCATTAATCTTGATTTTAGATGATATTCCTGATGTAAAAGAGGGTTTAAAACGAGTGCTGAAATATCGTGATTTTATTATTGAAAAAACTAAATTGTTATGGAATAAGATTGAAAATCCTTTTTTTGATAAAAAGAGTACAGAGAGCATGACAACTATCGTTGCACAAAGAAGAGCTAGAAAAACAAATTCTTCAACTTCTCAAACTAAAACAGTTAAGCAAAAAACTCCTAAAAAAATTTCTCATAAGAAAAGAGCGGTAAAAAAGAAAAAAGTTCTTAAAGAGAAGCCAATTCTTGAAGAGCGTCCTATTGAGGAGATAGGAAATTTAACTATTGAGCCATTACAATCTAGAAAACCTATTTTTGAAGAGGAGCCAAAAACAGAAGAGCTATTGAGTGTTAGTCTACCTGATAAAGAGCCATTTGTAGAAGATGAAAGCCTAATTGAGCATGAAACTACAACTAAAATTATTGATGAGTTAGAAGCAAATCGTGCATTAATGGAGCAACTGGAAAAAGGTGAGATTGAAGAGCCTGAAGATTTTATTTTACCCTATTTAGAGTTTTTAGAAGAGCCTCCAAAAGTCTCCAGAAGAATTAATGAGGAGGAGATTGACCGTAAGGTGCATGAACTTCTTGACAAATTGGGACAGTTTAAGATTACAGGTGAGGTGATGGACATCTACTCTGGTCCTTTGGTTACTACTTTTGAGTTTAAACCTGCTGCCAATGTTAAGGTCTCTAAGATTTTGAACTTACAAGATGACCTTGCTATGGCACTAAGAGCAGAGACAATTCGTATTCAAGCTCCAATTCCTGGACGAGATGTAGTAGGAATAGAGATTCCAAATGAGAATTTTGATACCATTTATCTACGAGATATTTTAGAGAGTGAACTTTTTCAGACCTCTAAGTCACCTCTTACTATTGCATTAGGTAAAGATATTGTGGGTAACCCATTTATAACTGACCTTAAGAAGTTACCTCACTTACTAATAGCAGGAACAACTGGTTCAGGTAAATCAGTTGGGATTAATGCAATGATTCTCTCATTGCTTTATAGAAATGACCCTGACTCATTAAAACTGATGCTAATTGACCCTAAGATGTTGGAGTTTTCTATCTATAATGATATTCCACATCTAATAACCCCTGTTATTACCGATGCAGCAAAAGCGATAGCAGCTTTAGCCAATATGGTTGGGGAGATGGAGCGTCGCTATAAGATGATGGCAGAGAGTCGTACTAAAAATATTGATAACTATAATGAAAAGGCAAAAAAGAAGGGGATTGACCCTATGCCATTTATTGTAGTTATTATTGATGAGTTAGCTGACCTTATGATGAATGGTGGTAAAGATGTTGAGTACTCTATTGCAAGACTTGCACAGATGGCAAGAGCTGCTGGTATTCACCTTATTGTTGCGACACAGCGACCAAGTGTTGATGTTGTAACAGGGCTTATCAAGGCAAACTTACCATCAAGACTCTCTTACCGAGTGGGGCAACGAATTGACTCAAAGGTTATTTTAGATGCACTAGGAGCTGACACCCTTCTTGGAAAGGGAGATGCACTCTTCACTCCTCCTGGAACTAATGGTTTAGTGCGTATACATGCTCCATGGAACTCAGAAGAGGAGATTGAGGAGATAGTAGAGTTTTTAAAAGAGCAGAGAACTCCTGACTATGATGAACGATATTTAGTTCAAGATGGTTCTGATACAAAAGTTGGAGTTGGAGTGCAAGGTGAGTTAGATGAGTTGTATGAAGAGGCAAAGCAGATTGTTCTAAATGACCAAAAGACCTCTATCTCTTATTTACAACGTAAGTTACAGATTGGTTATAATCGTTCGGCAAATATTATAGAACAGCTTCAAGAGATGGGGGTTCTTTCTGCTCCTAACAATAAGGGGCAGAGGGATATTTTACTTTAATATGTTATGTTTGGTTTTGATGGTGTAGTTGGGGACTACACCCTACGCTAACTCTTCAAACAAAGGTTTATATCTCTCTTCAATCTTATCTAAAGCTTCGGAAGCCACTTCCAAACGCTCAAATAGCTTATCAATTTCTGTTTGAA
>JALVEV010000063.1 GCA_027030605.1 Campylobacteraceae bacterium
TAAACGCTTCACTATAGTTCATTGACCATTTAAGAACTTTTTCAGTTTGGTTATTCCACGCTCCAACATAAGAGGCTCTTCCTCCTCTGTTACCTAAACGGAATCCTGTCTCTTTTCCACTACCATTAAATTGAATAACTCGACTCCCCCTATCAAAGTCATAGATATTCTCAACAGTTGCACCAGCTGTATCACCGTAGATTAACCAACCTGTTGTTGTGTTATCTTCAGCATCTTCATATGTGGTTGCAAACATAGGTATAGTCCACAAGAGTATACCAACTAATAGAGCTTTATGAAGTAATTTTTGATTGCTTCTCATAATTTAATCCTTTTTTTGAGTTGATATAAGATTAATAATCTATATCTTTTGAAATTTAACACCTTATAGCTTAATATTTAGTTAAAAAAAAATATTTTAAAATAATTTAGAACTTAATTTTTTAAAATAGTGTGTAATAGAACATTATAAAATAGTTATAAAACAATATATATTATATATAAACCAAATATATTAAGCATAGTATGTTAAAATACCTTAAAATTATAAAAAGGACAATATTTTGAAAAATCTACTTAATAGATTCATAAGTATCTTTATTTTTATGTTAGTTTCGATGCCTTTATTAGCAGAGAATACTGTACCTGATACAAATGGTACGCTAACAGGTATAGCCAATGATATAAGCGTGAAACATATAGGACCTGGAGGGGGAGGTTCAATGTTTGCAATAGCGATAGACCCTACAGATGAGAATAATATGTTCTTTTCAAATGATATGGGAGTGGTATCACATTCATTGGATGGTGGATTGACATGGAAGATGGTACCAGATTTGTACCAAATACGATTTATGGAGTTTGATAAGAAGAATCCAAATGTTGTGTGGGCAGGAGGAGGAAGTGGACTCTACAAATCAACCGATGGAGGAGCCCACTGGAGTTATAGTTTCCATCTAGTTAAAGGGAATAAAAATGCCACACTAGGTGCGATGGCAATAGACCCAACAGATTCAAATATTATGTATGCAGCAGAGGGGTTTGTATCGAGACTAAAGATTTCATGGGTTCGAGGACGAGTATGGAAGAGTACAGATGGTGGAGCGACATGGAGACAGCTAGAGCGACCAGGGGGTAAACTAGGACACGTAGGAGACCCAGGAGTAGACCGAAACTACAACCGAAACTACTCAACAATAGTGATAGATCCAAATAGTCCATATATTGAAGGAAAAGGGCATAGTGATGTCTATCTAGTAGGACAAGATTCAATATTTAAAACAGATAATGCAGGAGATAGTTGGAACAATATAAGTTTCTTTACTGAGGGACAAGGTTCCGATATGGTATTAGTAGAGAAGAATGGAAAGTCAATACTCTTTGCATCAGTAATTCCAGTGACAGGAGAGGATAAAGGAGGAATCTATAGAAGTGATGACAATGGAACAACATGGGTTGAGAAAAATGCAGGATTAGAGACAATTATAAGTCGATTAAAAGCAAGAAATAAACGTGCAAAAAATACATCAAAATTCTCATTGATGATAGCAAATAGTCCAGCAGATCCAAATAGATTATATGTAGGTTCATGGCAAGGGGTAGCAAAGAGTACCGATATGGGAGAGACATGGACACAGACTACTCCAGCAGAGACAAAATACTATAAACATGCAAGTGGGAAATATGTAGGAATACCAAGTTTAAGTAGAATAAATCATGCTAAAACATTCTTTGGAGGGATAGATAACTTTATGATAATGAGAGCATCAGCAACCAATCCAAACCTTGTGATGTTCACAGACAATAAAGACCTACATATCTCAAGAGATGGAGGAGTGACATGGGAGAGTGGAGTATTTGATTATACAGACCAGTTTGTAGATACAAGTCGAGTATTACCAACACTACCAGCAGGTTCTCCAAAAAATAGATATACCCACAAGATGAAGTCAAGAGGATCACAGACAACAGTTGTTACCGATGTAGCAAAAGATCCATTTGATCCAAAAGTATACTATGCAACCTATATGGATATGGGACTACAGATATCAAGAGATGGAGGAGAGAGTTGGGAGCATCCAAGTGATGGTATACCAGCAAGAAGTCATGCATGGTCAATCTTAGTAGACCCAACAGTAGAGGGTCGACTATGGGTAAGTGCCTTAAATAAGGGAGGTATCTACTTTAGTACCGATAAAGGAGATACATGGAGTGACCGTAGTATAGGTGATGTAAATGTAGGTAAAGTTGCCGATTTAGCACTTGATCCAAGTTCAAATGAAAATAGTCGAGTTATCTATGCGATGACAGATAAAAAAGGGGTCTACAAGAGTACCGATGGAGGAGAGAACTGGAGAAGAGTATTAGATAAGCGAGGATTAAAATTAAAATTAGACCCAGTAAATCCAGCTATTGTCTATGCAGGTACAGATTCAGGTCTCTATAAGAGTGTTGATAGTGGAGAGAGTTGGAATATAGTAGATGGTTCTACAATTGGTAAAGTACGTAGTCTATCAATTGGAAAAGATAACAAACTCTATGTTATAGGTAATGTACCTAGACACTCATCAGAATGGTCATTAAGAAAGTTATGGAAGTTAGAAGATGGTGGTGCAACTGTTACAGATATAACTCCAAAATTTATGAGATATATTGGAGCGGTGGCTGTTAATCCAGATAATCCAGACTATCTCTATATTGCAAACTTTAATAAGCAACAGATACATGATGACAAAATGATTATGGCACGATCAAAAGATGGTGGTATGACATGGGAGCAGATTGGAGAAGATTTTGCATTTGCTATGGGAAGAGATATCTATATTAACCCTAACAATCATCAAAATCTATTCTTTGTAACTAGCTTCTCTTTGATTGAAGCTTTTGATAATGGATTACCAGATACCTCCAAACCAATTATTACTTTAAATGGTGATTCTCATGTCGTCATAACTGAAGGTACAGACTATGTAGAGCAAGGAGCAACTGCAAATGATAATAGAGATGGAAATATTACCAATCAAATTGTGATTACAGGAACTGTTAATAATGCAGTAGTTGGAACATATTATATTAACTATGATGTCAATGACTCAAGTGGAAATAGTGCAACAAGAGTAATTCGAACAGTGACAGTAAAGAAAAAGCCTGAACCTTCTATAGTGAAGGATGTTTATGAAGATGGAGAAGATAATACAACTACTGGTTGGGTAATCTATACAGGTGAAGAAGGAGCAACGGTTTCTAATGTACTAGATAGTGAAAGAGGAAGCCATGTTATTGAATTAAATGGAACGGGGAAAAATACAGGATACCGTTTAGGGAATCGAAGAGGCAGTGATAGCTGGAATAATAAAACAAAGAAACACTTAAAATGGTCAATGAAATATAGTGAAGATTTTATGGTACTTGTCTCAATCTCAACAGAGCAGGGAAATAGATATTTAGTCTACACAAATGAAAGTACAGATAAAAAAGGTAAAATCCGTGGAGGAAAAGTTCGTTATGGTTTAGGTGAAGATAGTGCTGATGGAACATGGCATACCTTTACTAGAGACTTAGAAGCAGATTGGAATGCCTTTGAGTCTAACAACTCAATCATCTCAGTTAATGGATTCTTTATTAGAGGTTCTGGTAGATTAGATGATATTTTACTTTATGCAAACAGTAATAACTCTGGTGAAAACACAGCACCAGTATTAATGTTAAATGGTGAGAACCCTTTAACATTAGGTATTAATAAACCTTTTATTGATCCAGGTGCAACAGCAATAGACCAAGAAGATGGTGATATTACAAATAGTGTAGTAGTTATCTCTAACAATATCGATAATAGTAGATTTGGAAGTTATGAAGTAAAGTATTCAGTTGTTGATTTAGGTGGATTGACAACAACAGCAACAAGAAGAGTTATTGTTGCAGATAATAAACCAGTTATTTCACTACATGGAAGTCAAACTATTAGTGTTCTTCAAGGAGATAGTTATGTAGAGCAAGGAGCCTCAGCAAATGACCTAGAAGATGGAGATATTAGTTCAGCCATTACGATTGATAGCACAGCTGTAAATACAGATGCTCTAGGAGAGTATGAGGTAATCTATAGTGTTCAAGATAGTGATAATAATTTAGTAACCACAAAACGAAAAGTTGTTGTTATAGATAGAACAACTAAGGGTACAGTAAC
>JALVEV010000064.1 GCA_027030605.1 Campylobacteraceae bacterium
AAGCGTTTATGCCACCTTGTGCCATAGAGGTTTGAGAGGCAGTAGGGTAGTGTTTGCCTACTACTGTAACTGTAGCTCCCTGTTGTTTGGCAGTTAGGGCAGAAGAGAGACCTGCTCCACCTGAACCTATAATAAGTATATCTCGCATGATTTCTCCATTGCAAATGGTTTTTAGAAAAAATACCTTATATGAGCTTTGATTTTGTTGTAAAAGTTAATTTTGAGGGATGAGATATTTAGACAAGTTCAAAAAAGGAGGGAGGAATAAAAAAAAACTGTTGCCTAAACATCTCAACAGGAATACATATTCAATTCTTTTCTATAACGGCTACTACTTCGTTTATATCGGTATATCCTGTTAAGAAAATTATAGCACATAAATTTTAAATAAAAAGTACTTTTAGTAAAAAAAATTAAGTTTATTTTAATTTTTAAGTATTATCACATTAAAGTTGTTCTATTTTATGTGTTTTAAAATTGGTCATGTTTAAATATATTTAAATAGGCTAATTAAAGCTCTAAAAAGAGTTTTAAAATCTGCTATAATCACTCTTATGAAAACTTTACACATCTATCCAACCTCTCGTGCAATACGAAATGAACGACTGCGTCAAAAAGAGCATAATGGGCTACTTCCTAACCTTATGCGTGTTGATGAGTTTGAAAAGAGAGCTATTATTTTACCTGAACTTGCTATGGTTGATTCACTTCAACGTACTCTATTTTTGCAAGAGGCTTCTAAGTTTGAGGCTTTTCAAACACTTAAGATAAATCGTGAGTTGGTACGGTTTTTTACTAAGAGTGATGCTATTTTTAAATTTTTTGAAGAGTTAAGCCATGAAGAGGTGAGTTTTGATGCCCTAGTAGAGGGTGATGCCTATGTGGAGTTTGCTGAACATATTGAGGTCTTAGAGCAGTTGTTAAATAACTATGAGCAACTCCTGCTCTCTAAAGGGTTAACCGACCGTGTTTTTGTACCAAAATTGTACCGACTTAACCGTGGGTTTGTAGAGGGGTATGATAGGTTTGAGTTGCACCTAGAGGGCTATTTGAGCTATTTTGAACTCAATTTGATGAATAAGATAGCTGAATATCGACCCTTTATTGTTCACATGTACACGTCAAAGTTTAATCTGAAAGTCCAAGAGCGATTTTTAGAGATGGGCATAGAGTTAGAGAATGACTCCTATGTTAGTTTTGATTTACAGAGTAGAGAGGTGTTGTCTACCACTCCAAATGAGTCTAAGATTAAAGCAGAGGTTTTAGCTGTAGAGGAGCGTTTTGCTCAAATTCCTCTGCTTTTAGAGGCAGTCCAAAAGATGGTAAACTCGGGTATCTCTCCTGATGAAATCGTAGTTATTTTACCTGATGAATCGTTTAAAGAGCCATTGAGACTCTATGACAAACTCAACAATTTTAACTTCGCTATGGGGTTTGACTACAACAAGACCAAACCCTATAAGCAGTTAGAGGCTATCTACAGATATTGGCAGGGTTTTTCATATGAGTCACAGTTTCTATTAAAAAAGTATAATATTCCTATTGAAGATATAAACAAGATAAATCTTACTAAGAAGCAAAATATAGATGAATTTTTTACTATTTTAGAGAGTTTAAATTTAGTTAAAGATAAACCAACTACTTTAGCTAAAGTTCTAGAAAACAAAGCACAGTTTCGACAAGTTTTTTCTACTCATCAAATGCCTATAAAATCGTGGTTATTTCTATGGCTTAAGAAGTTAACAGAGATACACCTTGATGATGTACATGGGGGAAAAGTAACAGTTATGGGTGCATTGGAGACTAGGGGAGTAAGTTTTGAGGGGGTTGTGGTTGTGGACTTTAACGATGGCATTGTTCCAAACATTCCTGCAAAAGATAACTTTTTGAACTCTTCATTGCGTAAGTTTGCCAATCTTCCTACAAAAAATGACCGTGAAGCGTTACAGAAGCAACTCTACAAACGTATTTTAGAGCAGTCTAAGATAGCAACTATTATCTACTCTAAAAGTGAAAACAGAGCTCCTGCCTCTTACCTCTATGAGTTAGGGCTAAGTTTAGGTAAAGATGTTGAGGCTAACTTAGAGCTACTCTATAGTGAGCCAAACCAAGTTGTAGAGGAGAGCGACCCAATTATGCGACACTTTGACGCGTCAGCCATTGCTTGGTCAGCTACACGGCTCAATACCTATTTAACCTGTAAGCGAAAATACTACTACAATTACGTTCTAAATTTAAAAGCCAAAGAGGAAGAGGAGATAAACGAGGGGCTATTTCTGCATAAACTCTTAGAAAACCTATTTAAAGAGAGAACTCACTTTGAGACAAAAGAGGAGATGAGGAGTCAAATTGACCGACTATTAGATGAACTACTAGAGACAACTTCTTCTAAAATTGCCTACTCAAAACTACTTTGGAAAGAGAAATTAAAGGCATTAATCGAGGCACAAATCTACCACTTTAAAGCAGGGTGGCGAGTAGTAGAGCGAGAAAAACATATTATTGGCTCTATTGGTGGTATTAACTTTAAAGGTGTAGTTGATAGAATAGACCAAGATAGTACAGGAACATTTGTTCTTGACTATAAGAGTGGCTCTATTGCCGAAGCAAACCGAACTAAAAACTTAGAGAAACTTACTGATTTTCAGATGAGTATCTACTCTGAACTTTTAAAAGATAAGTTTAAAGATTTGAAGTTGGCTTTTGTTGAGATGTTTAATGGAAAAACCACAGAGATAACAGCTTTAGAGGAGAAGACAGAGCTTCTCTATGAGATTGTTGATGAGCTAAAAGCTACCAATGAGGTGGTAGCTCACTGTTGTGATGATGTCTCTAAGTGCCAGTATTGTGACTATACTCTGCTTTGTGGGCGTGGGGTTTATTTGTAATATATTAGCCTACTAATTTTTGAGAAAACTTATCATCAAACTCAAAAAGAGAAGGTTGTTTTACTACGCTTATAGGCTTCTGACTTGGATTATTATTTTCCAAAATCTGAACTTTAACCTCTTTAGCTATCTCCTCAACCATAGGAATAACTATAGAGTTTCCAATACGATTATAAAGCTTTCCTTTTGCCCCAATCAGTTTAAAATCATCAGGAAACCCCATCAACCTATAGCACTCTCTAATAGTAAGTTTTCTAACTCTGCCTTGATGATAAATATAATATCTTCCTGCTGACTCTTGTGATGACAAAGTGGGGTGTGTTCCATCTGAGGAATAGATTCTATTGGGTTGTTTATGAACTCGTGAGAGATGTTCTGTATTTTCTCTAACCCCTTTTGTTCTCATGTTTTTATTTCGATACCCTGCAAAGATTAAACCTGATGGTTGTCTTTTAGGATTTTCTATAAGTGTATATTCACTCTCATCTAAATACTCAAAATCATCACGCTCTTCTAAAATATCTTTTATTGCAATAGGACTTTTTCTCTCTAACTTAGAGAAATCAAACTCCACTCCATTTAAAGCCCCAACAATAATAGTCCGTTCTCTATTTTGAGGAACTCCAAAATCTTTAGCATTTAAAACTTGCCAATTGGTAGTGTAGCCCAACTCTTGAAGAGCCATCAAAACTACTTTTAGTGTCTTTCCTTTGTCATGGCTTTTAAAGTGTTTTACATTCTCTAACACCACCACTTTAGGCTTTTTCTCTTTTAAAATGCGTTCTATATCAAAAAATAGCGTTCCTCGTGTATCGTTAAACCCTTTTTTCTCTCCTGCAATACTAAATGGCTGACAAGGGAAACCTGCCAATAAAATATCATGGTTTGGTATCTCTTTTTCATCTATTTGTGTAATGTCACTATGAACCGTATCATTATAATTTAAACTATACATCTCTTGTGCATGGCTATCAATCTCAGAGCTAAAAATACACTCATAACCATGCTTCTCAAAGCCACTCCTAAACCCACCAATTCCTGCAAATAAATCTATAAATTTATAGCTCATTGTTCAACTCCTTGGTTAGCTCATTCCATTTCTGTTTGTGAATAGGTTTTAGTTCATCATCATTGGCAATCAAATCAGAATAGAGTTGATAGAACTCCTCTAAATTATCAATAAGTCTCATATAATATTTAAGTGTATCTTTCACACCATTAACAATAATTTGACAACCATGTCTCTCTTTAACCTCTTCTATTATCTGATTAATAATCGCTATATCTTTCTCTAAAACACCATCATAAGACAAAATATAATATCGTTTAGGATTGTATTTAACAATCTTCTCTTTGGCTATTCGCAAAATATTAGAATCAATAGGTTTATCAAATTTAATCTCAATGGCTTCAAAGAGTTTATTATTTTTAAATATCTCTATATCTCCAGCACTTTTAGAGGTTCTATCACTTGCAGTATGGCTACCCAACTCTTTTAGAGTACAGTTTTTATATCGTGATATTTCAAGAGTTAAAATTTGATAGATAGCATAAAAAGCAAGAACAGGAAGTTTTGAGCCACCAAAAGTTTTATATTTAAATCCAAATTGTCTATTTAAAATATCCATCATTTGAGTAATGGTTAACTTTTCAGGATTTGCTAATGGCTCAATAATTATTTGATTCTTTTTTTGTAATTCAATAATTTGAATAAAGAGTTCAACTAAAATATATTTTGGATCAATTTTCTCAATCTCAATAGAGTGAACCAACTCTAAAAAAGCCTTTTTAACAGTTTTATTACTGATTTTTCCTTCATAATCTAAATCATAAGGATAGGGCTGTTCAAGTGAACGAGTGAGCCACCCACTCTCTGCCATAGACGGTAAACCAAGTTTTTTTAGTGTTGGAGTGATATATTTTGTATCAATAGTTCGACCTGAAAATCCATCTTTTATCTGTGTTTGATGGTTTCGTATATCTTGTTTTGGATGAACTATTTTATAAATACTAAGTGTAACAAGAACAGTAAAAACACCTTTTTGATTGAAGGATTTTTGGGCTATGGTTTTGATATTTTGAAGCGTTTTAGGGTTTAGTTTATTGGTGTAATCTTTTTTTTCTATTGCTTCGGTGTGTAGTTCTATTAGTATTTTATCATAGCTCATTCTTATAATCCTATTTGTTTTTGTTATTGTTCTAATTATAGCTAGTTTTGAAAATAGGTTTAATAAATAGGGTCAAATTGTTATAAAAATAAAGAATAGCCTCTTTTTTTAATATCTTTTAGACTTAATCCTCATCATCCCCACCACCCGTAACTGCACGAGCTGTTGCCGCAGTAACGTCAATGGCAGCTCCTGCAACACTTCCTGCAACAGAGATAGGAGCTGTAACAATTTGAGTACAGCCATTAAGAAGTAGAAGAGTTGTTATAAAAAGTAGAGTTTGTTTCATTGTTTATCCTCTGAATTTTATTTAAATAGGTCAGCCAACGCATCAGTATTGGTGGTCTTCTCAATCTCTGGAGCATTTCCTGGACTTTCACCTCTTCTATCTGTTATACCCTCTATCTCATTAAGCTCAATAGTATAACCTGTGAGCATAGAGGCTAGACGAATATTGATTCCAGATTTACCAATAGCTTTTGCTTTTTGGTCAGAGGTAATATTAATTATAGCCTTTTTCTCTTTGCCTTGAATTACTTTTACACTTTGGGCAATAGCAGGAGATAAAGCTCTAGTTATAAATACTTCAGGAATAGGGGAGTAGTCGACACAGTCGATATTTTCACCATTTAACTCTGCACTTACAGCGTTAATTCTAATTCCTTTTACACCAACAGCCGCACCAATTGGGTCAATATTTGGAAAGTCTGTCTTTAGGGCTATCTTTGCACGTTGTCCAGGAATTCTTGCCGTTGCCATAATCTGAACTGAACCATCTTCGATTTCAGGAACCTCTTTTGCCATTAGTTTCTCTAAAAATTTAGGTGAAGTTCTTGTAAGCTCTAAAAACATTCCCATCTCAGGATCAATGCTTACAAAACGTAAAAGGGCTTTTACCGTGTCACCCTTTTTAAACTTTTCACCCTTAATACGGTTACGTTGAGAGAGAAGTCCTTTTAGTTCACCAATCTCAATAAAGGTGTTCTCTTTATCATCAACTCGATTAACCACACCAATCATAATGGTATTGACTTTCTCTTTGTATTTTTCAAATAGGTCCTGTTCTACTTGTCGTTGCACATGGTACTGTAGCTCTTTAAAGAGGTTAAATGAAGCAGTACGTCCATAATCTTCAAGAACAAAAGGAGAGCGAAGTTGGTCACCAAGTTCTAGGTCTGCACCATACTCCTCTTGAGCTTCAGAGAGACCCATAACAGCATCAGGCTCACTCTGTAGACGTTCATCATCATCTTTAACAATAGTAATAATCTGTTCAACCGTATAATCTTTTCTATCCATATCTACAGTTGCTTCGAATTCTGAAGTATAAGAGGTACATCTTTTTGCTGTTTTAATAAGAGCCTCTTTAAACGCATCGACAGCTGATTCAAGTGAAATGTTCTTTTCGTGTGCCATTGCTTCAATAATATCTACAATTTTTTCCATATTTTAATCCTTATACACTATTTCAAACCATAATTAATTTAATCACAATATAATCACAAAGAGAAAACTTAACAATGCGTTACTAATTTGTGTGATTTTGCCAGTTGTTTGAAGAGTTGTATTATATCTAAACTAACCTTTAAGGAAAAGAGGTATAATTTAATAATAAAATACAACATATTAAATTATGTCGAAAAATAACATACGAATTATAACGAAGGATTGGGAATGAAATTGAAATTAGCTAGAACGACGATATCGGCGAAACCAAAAGCAATAGAGCTGGATAAACTTGAAGAAGATTTAGATAAAAAATCTATTTTTTATTTTGATAAAGAGAACTCGCATAAAGATTTAAAAGCACTAATTGAGCATTTTGAAGAGAAAACTTACTCTGTTTACATGAGAGAGGTAAAGTATGGACTCAATGATGATGAGTATCTTTATGAGGTTCATATCGTAAAATAAATATACAATGAAAAAATTATACATAGAAACTTTAGGTTGTGCTATGAATGTTCGCGATAGTGAGCATATGATAGCAGAGCTTAATGCTAAAGAACCCTACGAATTAACCGAAGAGTTGGGTGATGCTGATTTAATTATTATCAACACCTGTTCTGTTCGAGAGAAGCCAGTCTCTAAACTCTTTTCTGAAATTGGTGTTTTTAACAAATACAAAAAAGAGAGTGCTAAGATTGGTGTGACTGGTTGTACAGCTTCACACTTAGGTAAAGAGATAATTAAAAGAGCTCCTGCGGTCGACTTTGTTTTAGGTGCTAGAAATATCTCTAAGATTACTAAGGTATTGGAAGAGAAACATGCTGTTGAGATTGATATTAACCACGATGATAGCAGTTATGCTTTTGGTGAATATAGAACCAATCCATTTAAATCAATGGTCAACATCTCTATGGGATGTGATAAGTCTTGTACCTACTGTATTGTTCCTGCAACACGAGGTGATGAGGTCTCTATACCTTCTGATTTGATTGTTAGTGAGATTGCGAAAGCTGTTAAGACAGGGGCTAAAGAGGTGATGCTTCTTGGGCAAAATGTAAATAACTATGGTAAACATTTTACAGCTAATGATGAGAAGCTAAACTTTACAGGCTTGTTGCAAAAAATCTCTAAAATTGAGGGGTTAGAGCGTATTCGCTTTACCTCTCCCCATCCACTACATATGGATGATGAATTTTTAGAGGAGTTTGCAAACAATCCTAAAATCTGTAAGCAGATTCATGTACCTCTACAGTCAGGCTCTACCTCTTTGCTTAAAGCGATGCGAAGAGGTTACTCAAAAGAGTGGTTCTTAAACCGTTGTGAAAAGATACGAAAGCTCTGTCCCGAAGCGACTATCTCTACAGATATTATTGTAGGCTTTCCAGGAGAGAGTGAAGAGGATTTTGAAGATACTATGGATGTGCTTGAAAAGGTACGTTTTGAACAGCTCTTCTCCTTTAAATACTCTCCACGACCTCACACGGCAGCAGCCGAATTTGAAGAGCAGATTCCAAATGAGATTGCAGGGGCAAGATTGACCAAGCTTCAAGCGAGACATACTGAGATTTTAGATGAGGTTATGGATGCACAGATGGGCAGAGTCCACAAAGTCTATTTTGATGAGTTAAAAGCAGGTGGAAAAGTCTCTGGTCGTTCCGATGATGGAAAACTCTTCTTTGTAGAGGGTAGTGAAGAGCTTTTAGGAGAGATTGTACCTGTTAAAGTCACCAAGGTCTCACGAGGAGCTTTAGAGGGTGTAGTGTGCAACTAATCCCCTTTACGAAAAAGGAGTTTTTTCGTAAAGTAGGGGTTATTGTTATTCCTCCTCTTATCTTCTTTTTTATGCGACTCTTTTGGTTGACCTATAGAAAAAATTACCACTTTATAGATGAACCGATAGATACACAATGTATGGCGATTACTTGGCATGGTGAGCTTTTTATCTCACCTCAGGTCTATCGTACACTACGTAAAACTCACAAAACTTCAGCCATTATCTCTCAACACCATGATGGAGACCTTATTGCTAAAACGCTCTCTTTTTTTAATATAGTTGGACTTAGAGGCTCTTCTAAAAAGGGTGCAAAAGCAGTTTTGCTCTCTGCTATTAAATCTCTAAAAGAGGGTTACTCTGTTATGGTTAGCCCTGATGGTCCAAGAGGTCCAAGACACAGTATGAGTGAGGGAGCAGTAGCTTTAGCTAAACGAGCGAATTTACCTCTAATGGTAGTGAACTTTCAAGCCAAATCCTATTGGCAATTAAAGAGTTGGGATAGGTTTGTTATTCCTAAACCTTTTACCTCTTTAGATATTTATCATCAGGTTTTAGATGTCTCTAAGATGGATAGAGATGAGGCTAAAATCTATTTAAAAAAACAGATGTTAACATATACAATGTAAGAGAAAAAAGATTTTTTTTAAAGTTAATATTTCTAAAGCAAAATTAAAGATTTATACTACTATTATTTAAAATATTTTTAAAGTATATACTTATATAAAAAATATAATATACAATAAAAAATATAAAATAACATAAGCTGTTAATTATGAAAGGTCTGTTATAATTTTGAATGATTAGTTTAAAAGAAAATATTAATAGTTTCCTTTTCTACTTGGAAAAGGTTAGAGGCTATGCTTCCAGTTCAGTTTTGACTTATGCAAATGTATTAAATGAACTACTAGAAGAGAGTCATTACTTTGAGGAGGAGGGGCAGATAACTTTAGATATTACCCCTCTACGTCTAAAAAATATTAATAATTCTAAAAAAACTATCTCAAAAAAACTGTCGGCTGTTCGTTCTTTTGTAAAATTTATGAGAGAACAAAAAGAGATTGAGATTAGACTCATTGGGGATTCTATGATTAAAGTTCCAAAGACCCTACCTAAACCTCTTGATAAAAATATTATAGATGAGATATTAAAAAGTGCCAATGCGAAAGAGTCATTAATTGTTACTTTACTATATGGTTTAGGCTTACGTATTTCAGAACTTTCAGCTCTGAAGCTTTCAGATATCTCAAAAGAGTGGGTTTTAGTAGTGGGAAAGGGAAACAAAACTAGAGAAGTACCCCTTTTAGAACCAATCTATAAACAGATAGAGGCTTATAAAAAGCAAGAGTCTCCAAAAGAGTTTTTGTTTGAGAAGCGTGGTGAGGCGATGAAGAGTAGTCAAATACGCTACCTCTTTAGTAAACTCTTCAAAAAGAGTGGTATTAAGGCAACACCTCATCAGCTTCGTCACTCATTTGCCACTCATCTGCTTCATCATGGAGCTAGAATTTCAGATGTAAGTGAGTTGTTAGGACACAGTTCAATGGTCTCGACACAAATCTATACTCAGCTAGGCAGTAGTAAAAAATTAAATGAGTATGCAAAGGCTCACCCCTTATGCACTAAAACAGATAAATAATAAGATATAAGTTAGGAGAAACGATGCAAAACCAACCCTATGTAACAATAACGCACTATAAAGAGAGAGAGTTCTACTATTTAAACCATGCTATTCAGACCCAAGAGGGGTTTATTCCAAAAGATATAGAGCAGTTTCATGAGAGTGAAAAAGAGAAGTTTATAGAGAGAATTCGACAGTTACAGAAAAAGTATCCTAAACATCAAGTTATCTCTCTCTCACTTACGTTTAATCAAGTGGTTAAAGATAAAGAGGACCCAACTAAAGCGTGTGCAAAACTCTTTAAAGAGAACTATGTTATTCAAGATAAGATAGATATTGGTAATCTACCTGTTACTCTCTATTTTTCTCCTTTTGCATTACTCTATGAGGAGTATAAAGATAAGTTAGGAGAGAAGAAGTTAACGCTACTTATTGGACTCTTTGACCGTAAACTCTATATTATGTTTGCAACAGCTGATAAAGTTCATCAAAGTTGGATTATTGGAACGCGTGGTTTAACAGAGAAGCAGATTGCAGATAGGGTTTATAAAAGTATGAAAGCCTACTATAAAATATCTTATAAGTTTGCAGACCAAGTTGAGATGTTGGTCAATGACGACTCACCTAAACTACTTAAAGTTCTACGAGAAGAGCTATCGATGAAGATTTTACCTACACAAAAGACTATTCATTATCTTCTGCATCATATGGGGTCAGACCAGAATCTTTTCATAAGTAGTTTTATAAAATCGTATCTTGCAGGAAATCAGGCTCAAGAGGCATCTTCTATAAATCAAGAGATGGTAGCCCTTCACTCTAAAGAAGAGTTAGAGAATGTTACAGTAAATAGCCTTGATGATATTCGATTAAATACTCCTGTCGATAGTTTAAGTGATGAGCATAGTAAAACATCATTTTTAAAGAAAGAAACATCTAGTCGAGGAGGGGTCTCTAGCCAAAAGGTTCCTGTATCTTTATTCTCTTTTATACCTCTACTTTTTGTTTTGCTTATAGGAGGATATTTCTTTATGCAAGAGAGGAACTTAGAAGAGCAGAGAAATTTGATTGTCTCTCAATCTTTAGCACAGAGTAATAATACACTGCTTTCTATGACCTCTAAAGATGTCTTTGGTGCAATGGGAAAAAATGCTGAACTCCAATCGGCTACTATCACTACAGATAGTATTAAGTTAAAAGGGGTAGTTTGGGGAATTGAACCTTTACGAAATTCACTGGATGAACGTTTTTCCAATGGTGAATTTGTTATTAAACCACTTGAGAACTTTATGACAGAGTTTTCATTTAAATCGAAAATCTAAGAGGAATATTTAATGTTAGAAAACTTAAAAAATCAATCAATGGTTACAAAAATACTATATCTGTTAGCACTCTTATTGTTTATTGCGTGGGTCATCCCTACTATGCTCTCCTACTACTCAAATATGGAACGTTATCAAGATAGTAAACAAGAGATTTCTAAACTTTTATCTAAATATAAAATAGATAGAGAGACTCAACCTTTTACAAAAGAGCTATTTCAGCAAACCACAGAGAGCATCTTTGACAAGGTAGAAGTAAAGAGACTTGATTCAAATAGATACCATATTGATATTGAGATGAAGAGAGAGGATTTAAAAAATTTCCATAATTTTATAGATACCCTCTCTTTACGTTACTATGTTCAGATTGATGGTGAGTTGAAGTTTGAAGCGAAGGAGGATACTGTTTATGCCTCCTTTATTGTTTCAAAGTTGTAGAGGTAACTTTTTTAATAAATAAAGATTTAGTGATACTTTAACAAAAAAATAGCTAAAATAACCGATGACTACACAAGAACGGTTATTATATATTATAGAGAGATTAGCAAAAGAGCCTTGCTCAACCAAAAAGCTTACCCAAGAGATTTTTGAGACAACCGATAAAAATAAACAACGCCTTGTTCAGATGGATATTAGCTTGTTGAAAAACCATTTTAAAGATAAAATGGTTACTCTCTCAAAACAACATAAATTTATAGAGCTTCCCTACTTTATCAAAAACATTACCACTAACGATGGAATTAAGATGAAAGAGTTGATTGAGTTTATGATGGTTTTTGATAACAAAATGCTCTCCCTATTTGAAAAAGAAGAGCCACTTTTAATTAAAAAGCTTCGAGATGATATTAAGAGTATCTATCTTATTCACGAACCCCCTTTAGAGATACTCAATTCAGTTTTTTTAGAAGATATAAAAAGAGCCATTAAAGGAAGACGCTATGTGACTCTAAGCTATAAGAGTAATATGTTTGAAACTTATACAGATGTACAGATACACCGTATTATCTATGCTAGTGGTAATTGGTATATTGCTATTCATGACTCTACTTGGGACAAAAAATATAATCTTTTACGTATCAATTTTATTAAAAGCCTAAAAGTAGAATCAAAAACTTTTCATAGAGATATAGAGATAGAAAGAGCTATTGACAACTTTCAATCACTCTTCTCTAAACCTGATGCAGAACCTTTTGAAGTGATTGTAGAGGTCTCTTCAAAAATTATGAGGCACTTTAAACACAAAAAACATCTAAAGTCTCAAAAGATTATAGAAGAGAGTAAAAGAGGGTTGAGGATTAGTTATGAGGTTACAGACCCTTTGGTAATTGTACCACTTATAAAGCAGTGGATGCCCTATATAGTAGTTATCTCACCTAAAAGTATTCAAGAGTTATTATGTAAAGATGTAGAATTTTTTTTAAAAAAACAACAAGGGCTACTCCATGATAAAAAAACTATTTAATCAAAATCAAATAATACAAGCTATAGATAGATACCGAAAAAGTGGAAAGCCTGTACGAGTTATTTTAAATTCAATTAAAGATTTAAATACTAAAAAACACCCCTTAGAAGCAATATTACCACTACAATGGATTTTTGAATCACTTATTAAAAAAATTTTAGAAAATAATAATGTAAAATATTCAAATATCCTCAGTAAGAATCTAAAAGAGTATTTTAAGTTATATCCCCATAGCCTTTTAAATAAATATAAAATAAAAGAGGTAAGAGACCTTAGAAACTATTTTCAACATGGTGGAGTAATTAGAGACAATAGGATGTCTAGGATGATTAACTCCTTTATTTTAGCCATAGAGTTTATTGCAATGGAAGCAAATATAGATTTAAATAGTTTTGTTCCTCAATTTTCCATAGAAGATATGGAAAAATTTGCAGAAGAGAATAAGATAGAGGAAGAGTCTGAAAAAAAGAGTTATATAAAATATTTGATTATTCCTTTTAGTGCTATTGTTGCTTACTATTTTTTTGTATATCAAAATAAAATAACTTTTTTAACAGGCTCTCCTACAGGAACATATTATTTAATTGCTCAAGATATAAAGAAAACAATTGCTTCTAATCTAACGGTTTTAAAATCAGAAGGTTCTATGGATAATTTAAAGCATATTGGATTGAGTAAAGAGAGTAATCCAATAATTACATTTGTTCAAAATGATGTTCTGAAATATCTATCAAAAGAGGCTCATTCAGGAGATATAGATAAACAAAAAATCTTAAATAAAACAAAAATTCTTATGCCTATTTATGATGGAGAGATTCATATTTTAGTTAGAGAAGATAATTTAGATATTCAAAATTTTAGAGACCTAAAAGATAAAAAAATCAGTATTGGAATGAAAGATTCAGGCACAGCCATAACTGCAAAAGCACTCTATTTTAAACTCTTTCATGAAGAGATAGATAAAATATATCAGCCTTTTAAAGAAGCTTTAAAAGCTCTAAAAGATAGAAGTATTGATGCTATTGTCTTAACAGGAGGTCAACCATTATCTAAACTCAATAAAAATAGAATTGGTGTTAGATTGATTTCATATAAGGGAGAGCCATTAGATGGATACTCTATAGGTTACATCAAAAAAAGTTCTTATCCTTGGTTAAAGGAGGAGAAGATTAGAACTCTATCTGTTAAATCTTTTATTGTCACAAATATTGACTCTAACAGAGAGAATCTTCTCTATCTTAAAGAGTTTCTTGAAAAGTTAAAAGAGTATAAAATCAATTTAAGAAATAACAAGGATGTAAAAGTCTCTCACCCAAAATTAAAAGATTTAGCCCAGCAGAGATGTCTTCCTGTTCTGCCTATAGGCTTAG
>JALVEV010000065.1 GCA_027030605.1 Campylobacteraceae bacterium
TACTAAACTCTGCTATTGCCTTAGCACAAGACCCTGTTAAGATGGCACAAGCATTTAAGTACGCTACCATTGCAGGGCGTTTAGGGTATGAAGCAGGAACTATGCAAAAACGTGAGTTTGCTAGTCCATCTACTCCTACAGTTGGGACTCCTTTTTGGCATCAGTTTTCTTAGTCTACTAAACCCAAATATGATAAAATTTGAAAAACATATAAACACCTGTAGGGGCGAACCTCCGTGTCTGCCCTTATAACCTTTTTTGAATTAACTAGTTAGTCCTGCAAAAATCTGCCGTTGCCTATGTAGTGCTTTGCACTCTCTTCGAGAAAAACCTCGTAAAATTGTGGATATGGTATTCCGTCGAACTCAGGTTTATACTCTAAATCTTTCCTTGAAGCTTATAGACAAGTAACCCAAAGTACTCATGCCAAGCATGTTCTGTATCTCTTAGATGTACACTTTGAAGCATAGAGAAAAAGCCATACTCTTGGGGACGACTAAAATCAGCAGGAGCAGGAATAGGGTTAAGCCCTGCCTTTTTAAAGAGTCTATAGGCTCTTGGCATGTGGTATCCTGCTGTTATAAGTATAAAAGGTTTATCTCCCACACGTTTTTTCATCCATACTGCCTCTTCAAAAGTGGTTTTTGCCTCCTCTTGCATTAGTATTTTCTCTCTTGGTATACCTGACTCTATAAGTAGTTGAGCTGTTTTATTGGCATCGGAGAGTTTATCATGAAGTGAGTATCCAGAGGTAATAATTTTGACCTTTGGTATCTTATGGTAGAGTCGTAGAGCCTCCCACGCTCGTTTATCTCTGTCTCCACCTAGGAGTAAAATATACTCAATATTGTCAGGAATTTTTTCTAGTTTTGGGTAGGCACTCTCTAAGGGTTTAAGCATTAAATTTGCAAAAGGAGCCCATGAGATAAGCACTAGCCAAAAGATAGAGAGTTTAAGTAGTTTTTTTCCAATGTTAGCTCGATTAAGCCCAAAAAAAAGTAAAGCTATAATCATAATAATAAGCCCTATAGAGAGAGGCATTAAAGCAACAGATATTATCTTTTTTAACATAAACCCAACTTCTACATTCATTTTATTTGGACTCCTATTCCCAATTTTACTTCATAAACCTCATCACAAAATGAAGCCAATTTTTGACCAATAACTCCTGTTAGGTCAACAAATTTTCGGCTCTCTTTCTCTAAAGGGATAATGCCCGAGTTAACATCGTTAAGTACAAAAACAATATTGGCTTGAATAGCTGAAAGCTGTTTTAGTTGAAGTAAAAGAGCCTCTTCCTCTTGCTCTATATTATTTAAAATCCACATTGAGATACAATCAACAAGATAGCTTCTATCTTTTTGAATAACTCTTGTTAACTCATATCTCTCTTCAATAGTATGAAACTTTTTTTCTCTTTGTAGACGATGTCTCTCTATGCGAACTTGCATCTCCTCATCATTATAGCTATTGTCATAGGTAGCAAGATAGTAGGGTTTGGAGCTAGAGATTTCTAAAATTTTCTCCTCTGCAAGTCGACTTTTTCCTGACTTTTGCCCACCAAAGTATAGAATCTTTTTATAGTTCATTTAATGCCTATTTTCGACCTTTGTAGCGTCGTTTATATTTTAATTTAATATTTGTATTATAGGTCGTAATGAGAACCTCACCCATCACCACGAGGGTTACCCCTCTCTTATCTCGAATCTTTAATAATAAGGAACGTATTTTATTTAAATTTCCTAAGTGTAATCTATTACCAAGACGCTTTACTTTACGATAGTGTCTATCTAATTTTTTTAGAACTTTGTCTATCTGTCTGTTATTTAGTATGACCTTATCTTTTTTTACTTTTCCATAAATAAGCACCACATCAACCAACTCTTTATGAATACCTCTCTGAGACATCTTCTCTTTGACGTGATGGGTCAAATTTATCATACCAACTCCTTCGTTTTGAAGATAGTAGCAAAAAATATTTAACCATTGAATAACAGCATAGTTTTATCTTAAAAAATCTTCTACCTTTTGAGTTATCTGCTCTTTAGTTAATCCATTTAAAATCCCATACATCAATGCACCACCTGCACCAACTCCCTCTTTGGCTTCACCTTGGTCATAGAGTTTTAAAGCAGGGTGAGAGCTAAGAGAGAAATCAAAGTTGCTATAGTAGGCATTAATAGGAAATTTTAACAGCTCTAAAAGAGCTTCAATATCAGAGTTTTCATCTTTTGCAACCCATTTAGTAGTACAAAGAGCCAAATTAGTTGTAGAGATTGTACTACCCATAAGTTGCAACATTCGATTCACAATCAGCAAAACACACGCCATCTGTGTTCCACCTGCTAAAACTAATGGTACTCTGTTGTTAAGTCCCACAATAAACCCAGCATTAAAGATGAGCATATTATCAGAGAGCTTAGAGAGTACAGCAAATATATCATCTTTCTCTTCAAGATTAGAGAGAGCAAGTTTCAATGTCTTTTCTCGAATATTATTAGGAACATTTTTGAATGAGCTGGAGAAGGCATAGTCAGCTTTATACTTTAATCCAATAGCTGTTGCCATAGCTGTAGTTGTTCCAGAAGGTACTGACTCTCCTAAGATGATGTACTCATCTTTACACTCATAGCTCTTTCCAAACTCAACCCCTTTTTGAAAGAGTGCTTCTGCATCAATCTTAGCTCCTTTTGCTATGTTTTCGCTTGGCTCAACACCAAAAGAGTGTAGTCTGAAGTAGTCAACTTTAGGTTTAACCTCTAGCCCCAAGTCCAAAAGCTCTACACGACCATAAGGGGCTAAAAGGTGAACCCCACGAGTAATTAGTGCAGGAGTTGGCACACCCTTTGGTGTTTCTGCAATATTCTCTAAGCTTCGTACTTCACCCGTACAGACAAACTCACTGTCAAGTGTAGGAGTAAGGTGTATCATACCAGGGATTCCTGCTTGAGTAATCCCCTCTATATTTGCTGTTTTTGTATTACTTAAAGCCAACATAAAAGTAGCTTTTTTACCTCGGAGTGACTCTATAAAATCTATATTTCCTATGATGTGTTTTATCATTATTATATTCTCTCTCTAATTTTTTTGGAATTATACTCTTCTTCTCATAAGTGAATTTAGCTCTACCACTAATTTTTATTATATTTAATTAAAACTTAATAATATTTTTTATATAATTTTTTAAAGTTTATACTTATAAAGGACTATTATTATGAAAAAATTACAAAATTTATTACTATTATCTATCACATTTTTTATGATAACTATTACAACAGGTTGCTCTTCACATAATGACATTATTAGTGTATCGGAAGCACATCTTTACAATACAAACTATGGAATTGCTCAAGATGACTATGCAGACCAACAAATTAACCTAGAACTACAAGCTATGAACGAACCTACTCAAGTTGAGATGCCTACCTATCTTCCAGAGGGATGGACAACCGAATTGACTAAAGACCCTGATGCTTTTTATGAAGATGAATTTGTACCACAACCCGAGGTTATTACCTACAAATATAAGTTTGACAAAAAGTTTTACAATCATGCTGAGTGGCGTAGTTCAGAGATGTAAGAGATTTACTTTCTTCTCATAATCAAATAGATAAAAAATGGACCACCCAAAAATGCAGTAATAATTCCAATAGGAATATCGGAATTTGTCCCTAAATTCCGAGCAATAAGGTCACTCAAAACCAAAAAGAACCCCCCATAAAAAAAGATAGGAACCATAAGCTGTTCAGCTGATTTTTTCTGAATACTCTTTAAAATATGAGGAATAATCAATCCAACAAATCCAATTGGACCAGTAAGTGAGACACAAACCCCAACAGCTAAAGAGACAGCAACAAGTAAAAGGGTATTGACCCTTTTTACATTAACCCCTTTTAAGTAAGCATAATCATTAGAAGTAAGTAGTAGTTTTAACTCTTTTTTATAAAAGAGTGAAAGCCCAAGTAGCCCCAAACTTGTCACAATAATAGGTAGCATCTTTTCAAGCCCTACTACATCAACTGAGCCCATCGTAAAGCGTATAATCTCAAAACTCTGCGACTCATCACTAAGATAAAACAAAATCATCAACGAAGCATTATAAAAAAATGCCAAAGCAATTCCCACCAAAAGCAGAGCATTGGTCTCATAAGAT
>JALVEV010000066.1 GCA_027030605.1 Campylobacteraceae bacterium
GAGAGATGTTGTAGGGGCGACCTCCGTGTCTGCCCATATTGGCACATTGAAAAAATCTAGGGAAACCTCACCCTATCTCTCTTCTTCGGAGAGTGCAAATAAAATTTCCTAATATCTTTTAAATCTATCTCTTGGTTAGCTAAGTATATTTTTTTATCCTTTTTAGGAGCAGTTTGATACTTAGCTAAATATCTTTTCTTAATCTTAGTTGCCAACTTATGAACAGCCATGGCATAGTAGTCACTATGGTTATAACGTGTAATAACATAGAAGTTTTTAGCTCCATACCAAAGCTCATCATAGTTTGCTTTTTGAAGTTTTATAAGCATGACTCTTTTTTTATAAGGGAAATGACCTCTTGGTTTAATACCTTTTAAATTATGTCGATGATACTTATGCTTAATGCCAGTCTTCAAGCTATAGAATCGGTCTCCCTTATAGCTCACTCGTGTACCCACGGGTTCACCTTTTTCCCAACCATTCTTTT
Organism: Campylobacteraceae bacterium; assembly: GCA_027030605.1. Classification (GTDB taxonomy): domain Bacteria; phylum Campylobacterota; class Campylobacteria; order Campylobacterales; family Sulfurovaceae; genus UBA1140. Next base: position 488 of record JALVEV010000066.1, read on the forward strand.
TAAAATAGTTAGCAATACTCCCTATAGCATCCTCTGCTTTACTGAGGCGTATCTTTCCATCATTGTCAAAGTCAACAGCATAGTGTTTATAGTTGCTTGGCATAAATTGGGCTAAACCAATAGCTCCAGAGCGTGAACCTTTAATAGCCCGTGGTTGAACTTGTTCTCTGTAACACATACGTAGAAACTCTTGTAGCTGATAACGGTAGAATTTTTTACGTTTTCCTCCATTATCAAAAGCTAAATGAGTAAGAGAGTCAAAGACATAGTAGGTTCCACGGTTCTTACCAAAATAGCTCTCTATCCCAATAATTGCCGTAATATACTCAGGAGGAACACCATATATTTTATAGGCTTTTCGCAGAGTATGGTAGTGTTTAAACATAAACTCTGCCCCTAAATTGGTTTGGTTATGCTCTAAGTGCATTTGAGCATAGATATCCCATTTTCCTTTTGGTTTAGATTTCTGGTTAGAAGATTTTTTAACTTTTTTCTTGGATTTTTTTTGTGGAATGTAGGGGGTTTTTCGTACATGTTTAAAGAGGTTATATAGGTAGTCTTTTTTGTAGTGATATCGGCTATGCATCTGTTCGATAAACCGCCTCACCTCTGCTTTTTTAGTGTAGTCAACTGCAAAGAGAGAGCTATGTGCCATAATAAGAAGTAAAAAAACTGCTATAAATTTATGCAAAATAGACTCCTTTTTGGGATTTTTTTTGCAAAGTATAGCAGGTTTAATATAGTTTTAAAATATTTTTATTTATTAGTTTATGTTTTTAAGTTTTTTCTACTCTGAACAACTAGTGGAACTACTCATCTCTTTTTCAAGCTCACTTTGTAAGAGAGTTCTCTCTTCACTTCCAGCTTTAATGGTTACATAAGGGTTAGCAAAGGTGTAGGTGGCTCCATTTAGCTTTAAAATTCCAGATTCAAGGTTCTCACTGTTATCTTGAGCTTCATATAGTTTTGCAACTGTTTCAAAGTCAAAATTTCCTGAAAAACATTTAGAGACTACTCCTAGGTCTCCATCTATTGTACTCCAGTTTTCTTGGGAATCATCTTCAAAAATTAAACTATTTGAGGTTATTTTAGTTTTACCATCATCCATTGTTAAATTTTTAAATTGCATTTTAGTATGTTTTTCATCATCAGATTGTATCATAATCATGGTTCCATCAATGAGGGTATTTTCCTCTTTACACGAAGAGAAGGTAAAGGTAACAGAGTTAGATGACTCTACATAATTGAATGTAGCTGAGCCTCCATTACTACAAGTATTAGATTTAGTTTTTTGTAGTTTTGTTGAATTTGTTACACTTATACTATTCATAGAACTACCTACAGAAGAGAAAGCCCCAAGTGCTTTGTAGTTCTCTTTTGCCTCACTAATATTTTTTGCTGTTTCTACTTTAGGTTTATCTTCTTTACTTGAATTTCCACCACATGCTGTAAAAATTAGTAGGGTTGAACCAATAAATAGTGGTGCTAATAATTTTGTCTGTTTTATAAAAACTTCCTTAGAATAAGTTGTTAACAATTGTAACATATAAAAATAAAACTTTAAATTATTTATCATTTATATGTTCAACAATCTCCAAGGCTCTCTCTTTAGCCTTTTCAACATCATCATCTAACACTAAACTTACAGCCATACGTCGACCTACATGACTCTCAGGCTTTCCAAATACTCTTACAAAGGAGGTTTCAGTAAATGCATTGTCAGGAATTTCAAGTATAGGGTTAGAACTCTCATTTTTAGCTTTGTAGGCTCCACAAGCACCTGCTCCATAAGTAGTATAGTTGAGTGGTAACCCTAGAACTGCTCTTATGTGTAGTGCAAATTGGCTTTGGCTTTGGGTCATAAGGGTTACCATTCCTGTGTCGTGTGGGCGTGGGCTAAGTTCAGAGAAGTAGACCTCTTCACCTTTAACAAAAAATTCAACACCAAAGATACCACGACCTCCAAGTCCATCTGTCACAGCTTTTGCAATCTCTTTAGCTCTGTTAAGGGCAGACTCACTCATGTTCATTGGTTGCCAAGATAAGATAAAGTCTCCATCTTTTTGCACATGACCAATAGGGTTACAAAAAACAGTACCTCTCTCATTACGAACGGTCAAAAGCGTAATCTCATAGTCAAAAGGTATAAACTCTTCAACTATAAGTTCACTCGCGTCACCACGTGCCTCTTTTGCAATCTCCCAAGAGTTTTCAATATCTTCAGCTTTTTTTGCAATGCTTTGACCATGCCCTGATGAACTCATAACAGGCTTAATAACACAAGGGAAGCCCATCTCTTCACCAGCCTCTTTTAGCTCCTCTAAACTCTTAACAAATTTATATTTAGAGGTGGTGAGTCCTAGCTCTTCAGCAGCAAAAACACGAATGTTTTTACGGTTCATGGTTTTATTGACAGCTTCAGCATTTGGGATAACATGGTATCCTTTTGCTTCTGCTTCAAAGAGAGCATCAATCGAGATAGCCTCAACCTCAGGCAAGATATAGGTAGGGTTCTCTTTTTCAATAAGTTCAACTACAGCACTCTTGTCTTGCATGTCAATAGCATAAGAACGGTTAGAGACTAAATGAGCAGGAGCATTTTCATATTTGTCAACAGCAACAACTTCAATGCCCAATCTTTGAGCCTCTATTGCAACCTCTTTTCCAAGCTCTCCTGAGCCTAATAGCATAATTTTAATAGCATCTTTTTGTAATGGAGTGGTAAATTTCATGAGGATATTTCCTTATATTTTAATGGTGTAATTGTATCGAATTAGGTTTTAGGTTTGGAGTAAAATAATATTTTCTTAGAGAGAGTTGTATTTGAGAAAAAAGAGAGAAAATAGGAACAGCAAGTTCCTATTTTTCTAAAGATTAAAGAGCCTCTTCGTCAGTCTCACCTGTGCGTACTCTTACAACACTTGAGATGTCTGAGACAAAGATTTTACCATCACCAATTTTACCAGTGTGGGCAGCCTCTTTAATGGCATTAACAGCTGTGTCTGCAAACTCTTGTGAGCTTACTACAATCTCAATTTTAACTTTTGGAATAAACTCCACTACATATTCAGCTCCTCTATAAAGCTCTGAATGCCCTTGTTGTCGTCCATAACCTTTAACTTCAGAGATAGTCATCCCCTCAATTCCAGCCTCTACCAGTGCCTCTTTTACATCTTCAAGTTTAAAAGGCTTGATGATTGCTTCAATTTTTTTCATATCTATATCCTTTGAATTCTATTCAAGAATGAACCCTATAGGTTCATTCCTCTCTCACCATGAAGTGATTCGTCAAGACCAATCTCTTCACTCTCAGCATCAACTCTACCACCACCTGTAAGTGCAGATGCGATGAAGTAAACAATAACTGTACCAACCAGTGTCCATGCTCCAACAACAAGAACAGACTCTACTTGAACCATAAATTGTCCCATTCTATTACCAGACTCTTTAAGTGGACCATCCCAAAGTAAATCTTGGTCATTAAGAGCAAGAAGACCAGTCATCAACGCTCCCCAAAGACCTGCTAAGAAGTGAATACCAAATGCATCAAGAGAGTCATCGTATTTGAATATTTTCTTAAGACCAACAACACCAAAGAATCCAATTAGTGAACCACCGATACCTACAATAAATGCTCCACCAACGCTTACAAAACCAGCAGCAGGAGTAATAGCAACTAGACCAGCTACAATACCAGAAGCAACACCAAGAAGAGTTGGTTTTTTGTAAACAATCCACTCAATTACCATCCATGCAACACCAGCAGCAGCTGTAGCGATGGTTGTTGTAAGTAAAGCCACACCTGCAACAGCATTAGCACCAAAAGCAGAACCAGCATTAAATCCATACCAACCAAACCATAAAATAGCTGCACCAACAGCTGTAAGAATAATAGAGAAAGGTTTCATAGCAACTTTGTTATAACCAGCTCTTTTTCCAACTAAGATAGCAAGAACAAGACCAGCTAAACCACCGTTCATGTGTACAACTGTACCACCAGCAAAGTCTAAAGCACCCTCATCAAAAAGTAATGCACCATCTCCACCCCAAACCATGTGAGTAATTGGAGCATAAACAACAAGTCCCCAAATAGCTACAAAGATAATCCATGTAGAGAACTTCATACGCTCAATAACTGAACCAGAAGCAATTGCCACAGTAATAGCTGCAAAAGTACCTTGGAATGCAATAAATACAAACTCAGGGTAAGTTCCAGAGAGTGCTTTCCAATCTGTAGCAGAGAGAAGAATATTTCCAAAACCACCTATAAACTGTTGCATACCTGCTGAACTAGCTGTTCCAAATGCAAGTGAGTAACCTGCAACAATCCACATAACAAAAGCAACTACAAATGCACCCATAACCATTGTAAATGTGTTAAGAGCATTCTTACTTCGTGTCATACCTGCATAAAATAGTGCAAGACCAGCTGGAGTCATAAGTAATACAAATGCAGTTGAGACCATCATCCATGCAGTATCACCAGAATTGAGTTTGTCCTCAGCAAATGTAAGAACAGGTAGAGCTAACAGTGTTAGCAGTGCTAGAAATTTATTTTTCATAAACTTACTCCTTCATTTTTTTAATATCTTTATTAGTATAGCTTTATTCTAATAAAAAACCTGTTTTTTATTGTATAAAAAATAGACATTTTAATCTAATTTTAGAACTCTCTTATATAATAGTAAGCTTAAAATTAGGAGTAGCACGTTTTTTTATTTTTAGGAAAATTTAAGAGTATATCCTTGCAAAAATAAATCTTTTTATGTTATCATGGGTTTACAATTTCATATAAAAGGAGTAAATAAATGAAGTTTACAAAATTAAGTTTAATCGCAGCGTTAGCTGTAACAACAGCAATGGCAGGTGATGCTAAAATCTCTGGAGATGTAAAAGTTTTCTATGGAACAACAGATGCAGGTAATGCAGATTTATTTAATAAAAATGGTGCAACTGGTGATGCATCAGTTAGTCTTGACTATACAAGAAGCCTTTCTGATATGGTTACTCTTAATGCAGGTGCTACTTACCTTAGTACACTTGGTTTAGAGAATACATTAGTTTCTGGAACATGGGCTGCTCATGGTGGAGCAACTACTCCTCAAGGGGTTAAAGATAGAGCTTGGATTGATACTTTAAACGTAGTGGTTAAACCAATTGACAAAACAATGGTTGTTGTAGGTCGTCAAGCACTTGATACACCACTTGCATTTACAGAAACATGGAATGTTGTTAACAATACATTCGACGCAGCTGTTGTAGTTGATAATCATATTGAAAATACTACTTTAGTAGGTGCATGGGTTGGTCGTGGTAACGGTCACAATGGTTTTGAAAATGTTAGTGGTGGTATGAGTAAATTTGGTGCATTAAATAAAGAACAAGAAAAAAAACTTGCTCTCAATGAAGGTGCATATGCTGTCGCAGCTATTACTAAAGCTATTCCAAATACAACAGCTCAAGCATGGTTCTACAATGTAAGAAATGAAGCTAACGCATTTTGGCTTCAAGGTGATGTGGCTGCAACAAAAGAGCTCTCTGTAGGTCTTCAGTACTCTCAAATCTCTCCAAAAGGTGTAGTTGATGGTGCAGATGATACTAAAGCAGTTGCAGGTAAAGTAGGTTATAGTGTTTCAGGTATTGATTTAGCTGCTGCTTACTCTAAAGTAGATGATAAAGGTTTAGTATATATGGGTAACACTGCTACAGGTGGGGCACATAATGGTCAATCTAAACTCTATACAGAAGCATGGTGGAACTACGGTTTTGTTGGTCAAGCTGGTGCTAAAACAGCAATGGTTTCTGCAGGATATGACCTTGGTGCAGCAAATTTAACTGCTCAATATACAACTGTTGCAAATGATATAAACAATGCTTATGAAATGGATGAAGTTACATTAACAGCTACAACAAAAGTTGGTCCATTTGATACAACTGTTGCATTAATTAATACAAAATCAGATAAAAATGAAGATATTGATGGAAACACTGTTCAAGTTTACTTAACAGCTCCATTCTCACTTTAATCAGTGAGTTTAAAACCATAAGTTTTTAACTTTTGGTTTCTCTTTCGCTTTCCACTTTTTTGTGGAAAGCCTCTCTTTTTTTTACTTCAATAATAATCCAGTTAAAATAAAATTAACAATCACCGAAAGTGTAAATAGCGTTCTATAAAAGAGAACAGGCTCTCGCTCTATTAATGATGCTTTTTTATCAAAATAGGGTTTAACTTTATGTGGATTAGAGATTTCAAAGAGCATCTCTGAGTAGTTTTTGTAGCGTAAATCAGCTTCTTTCTCTGTTGCTCTAAAGATAACCGAGCAGAGCCATTGAGGAATATTTTTATTGTATTTACTAAGTGGTGTAACCTTTTTAAATGTAGGGGTTTGAAATGGTTCTATCTCTCCATAAGGGAACTTTTGAGTAAGTGCTTCGTAGAGTGTAACTCCAATAGAGAAGACTTCTGTAGACTCACTAATGCTTGTACCAGTAAAGCGTTCAGGAGCTAAGTAGGAAGGAGTTCCTGCATTAGAGGTAGTACTGTATAGTTCTGTCATCGAGCCAAAGTCAATTACTTTAAAGACATGTTTTCCATCTCGTTCACTTACCATAATATTTTCAGGTTTTATGTCACCATGAACAAGGTCGAATTTCAGAAGATATTGACTCATCTTTAGAAGCATTTTTCCAAGATTGATGGTATCATCAACGGAGAGTCTGCGTTTTTTTAGATGCTCTTTAAGGTCTATACCCTCTACCATTTTCATAACATAGTAACGATGAGTACGATTTTTAGGAATAACAGCTTTAGGGAAGAAACCTGCCTTAAGACGGTTAGAGTTCCAGGCCTCTTTAACAAAGAGATCTAAAATAGTTGGGTCATCTATTGCCTCTACGGGTGCAAATTTAAGGACATAGGTTTGACCTCTTTTAGAACAACACCAAGTACGGTTGTTCTGAATAAGAGACTTTTCAAGTCTATACCCATCTATAACCATTCCCTTTTCTAACTGTTTAGGAATAATAAGATTTTGCTGTTTTAGCTTCTCTACTTGGTCAATATCTAAGATGTCAATCGTCACAGCAGTAGTATCATCGGGTAGGTTATCTTCCATAAGTTTAGAGGCTTTTTTAACCATATGGTGAGAACCACTCTTCATACACTCCTTAATTGTATCTTCATCTAAAACGGTGTAGAGACCATCAGAGCATAGGAGGATTTTATCTTTTTTATTGATGATGTTTTCAAAATAGTAGGGTTCAACATCTTTGTCAATTCCAATAGCTTTGGTTAAAACTCCCTCATATCCCTCCTCCTCCATAGCATGGTCTTGTGAGAGTTGAGAGAGTTTCTCATCTCTTAAAAGATAGACTCTACTGTCACCTACATTAGCACCATAGAGTCGGTCTCCCTCTATAATGACTAAGGTTAATGTAGTTACAAGTTCAGGTCGTTCATAGTTGAGCATAGACTCTTGATAGAGAATGGAGTTGATAGATTTGATAAAGGTTTTAATAGACTTCTCAATGCTCCATGTCTGTGGACGATTTTTAAAGTTACTCATAAGGTAGTTGGTGACACGTCGTGCAGCCTCAGCCCCCTCATCAGCTGAACCTACTCCATCACATACAATGGCAATGGTAAAGTTTTCAATGGTTTTTACGTCAAAATAGTCGTCGCCTGTTAGCTCTTTTCCTTTGACAAGTGAGAAGCCTGAAGTTTTGATGTTTTGTTTGGACATGAGAAGTCTCCTTTTTTAATGATACAAAAAATATTACTCGTTCCCAACGTCCTCGTTGGGAATGCATATTGGAATTTGATTGATAAAAAAACTTTTTTTAACAAAATAACTCTCTTATGCGTTCCCACCGAGATGGTGGGAACGAGTGAATATAATTTTATTAAATACGACCACCAGCTTGAACACCCCAAGTGGTTCTCCAACGGGTCTTAACCATTGAGATACCAACAATAGCTATTAAAAGAATCCCTGCAAAAATCATAAATCCTACTGAGTAACCATCAAAAGCACCTTTACTCCAACCAAGTGTTTTAATGAGTGCAAACCCACCAATTCCACCTGCTGCACCAATAAGTCCTGTCATAATACCAATATCTTTACCAAAACGTTGTGGAACCAGTTGGAAGACAGCTCCATTTGCCATACCTAAGTTTGCCATAATAAGGAAAAGAACAGTAATTGCTACCCAAAATGGAAGCTCTACAAAGGCTGTAACCAGTGCCAATGCCATAACTGCACCAAAGAAAAGATAGAGAGATTTTACCCCACCAATTTTGTCTGCTAAACCACCACCTACAGGTCGTAAAACAGCTCCTGCAAAGATGGTAATAGCACCAAAGTACCCTGCAATAACTTTAACATTTGGCTCATTAATCCAATCCATCCCAATAGCTGACATATCAACTTGATAGGTGTTCATAAGGTAGACTTTCATATAGTTAGCAAATCCAACAAATCCACCGAAACTAACAGCATAGAAAAGAGCAAACCACCATGTATCTTTATCTTGCATAAGCTTACCGTAATCTTTTAGTTTTTTTGGACGAGCTTTATAGATACTCGCAGGTGCATCTTTTGCCATTAATATATAGGCTAAAAGAACAATAAATGAGAGTGACCCACCTACTAAAAAGACAGCTTCCCAACCCCAAAGTTCAGCAATCTTAGGGGCAAAAATAAAGTCAATAACCACCCCAATATTACCAGCACCTGCAATTCCTAAAACTACCCCTTGAAGTTTTGGTGGATACCATTGACCAGCTTGTGGAAGTGCTACAGCAAATGAAGCACCTGCAAAACCGAGTCCAAGGGCAACAACTAAAAGTTCACCATAGGTAATGTTTGCACCTCTAAAGTAGCCATAGAAGAGGACAGATATAACGATGAGTTGAGCCATAATTGCTGTCTTTTTAGGTCCAAACTTATCAACTCCAAAACCAAGAAGAATTCTAAGTAATGCTCCTGAAAGAACAGGAATAGCAAGGAGTGTTGCTTTCTCTCCAGCTGACATAGCATACCCAGCAGCAGCTAATGACTCACCAATCTCTGTACTAATAGACCCTAACAGTGTCCATACCATAAATGAAAAGTCAAAGTATATAAATGCTGCCATCAGCGTTGGCCAATGCCCTTGACCTTTCAGTTCCTTAAATCCTGCCATAATAGCCCCTTATCGTGTTTATTTGATACAATTATAGTCTTTTTTTATCAATTAAGAGTAGGTTTTCTGCTTAAAAAATAGACATTTAAAGTAGCATAAAATTAATTGACTAAATAATATACAGTTATTTTAATTATTATAGGGACTTTTTTATTATAATAGAGTAATTATATCAATTCATAAATGGGGTTTACATGTCTGTATTGGCAAAAGCATTAGAAGCACGAAGTAAAAAGTTAAATAAAGTAGAGGGAACAAAAGCCCTTAAACTCCCTATGGAGGTTTATGCACAACTCGAAGCAATTGCAGGAGCTGGGTATGAGGGATTAGCAAAAGAGGACTCTGCTTACTTTTTAAAATGTTTTGGTCTTTTTGATAAAGGCGAAGATTTTATGTTGAGGGTAAGAGTACCTGCTGGACAGCTCACAGCCCCACAAGCACGGCGTATTGGAGAGGTTGCTAAAAAGTATGGTAATGACTATATTGACATTACTACACGTATGCAGATAGAGTTACGTTACTTACAAATTGAAGATATTGCAAAGGTGTTATCAGAGCTTAAAGAGGTTGGCATTAGTACCTTTCAGACAGGGGTAGATAACCCTAGAAATATTGTAGCAGACCCACTAGATGGGATTGCTTACGATAGTATTATAGAGACCATGCCAATTATTAACCAACTCCAAGAGATATTTCTAGAGAAGGAGGAGTGGATTTCAGCTCTTCCTCGAAAATTTAACACAGGAATTTTAGGTTCTCTCTCAAACTCATGTAACATTTTCGGACACGACTGTAACTTTGTCTTAGCACAAAAAGAGGGGATTTTTGGTTTTAATATCTATCTTGGTGCAAGAGTAGGTATACAGGCTCAAGATGCAAACTGTTTTGTGACCAAAGAGGAAGTACCACTCTTTTTTAAATCTCTTTTGACTGTATTTAAGAATTATGGTTACCGAGATAACCGAAATAAAAACCGTTTGGTCTATCTACTTAATGATGTAGGTATTGATAATTTTATAGAGGCTGTTAAAGCTGAAGCTGGAGCAAATTTTGCAACAGCAGGTATTACCATGGTTCAGTCTCAAAATATTGCTCTTGGGGCAAATAAGGTTTTAGGTAGAAATGGTCTCTTTGCACATAAGATAATTGTACCATCAGGAGTATTTAATGGAACAGATATGATAGAGGCTTCAAAGTTAGCAGAGGAGTTTGGAGATGGGAATATTCGCCTCACCTATGACCAAAATCTATTTGTAGTCAATATTCCACAAGATAGAATTGAAGCGTATGAGTCCTCTGAATTGGTTAAAAAGTATGCACCCTACAATAACCTATACTTCTCTGATATGATAGCTTGTGCAGGAACACTTACTTGCTCTTATGGGCTTATTCCTAATAAACCAGATGCTGTTGAGATGGCTCACTTTTTAAATAGTGAAGTTCCTATCGCCAATGCCAATATACGCATGAACTGGTCGGCATGTCCAAAAGGGTGTGGAGTACATGGTATTGCAGATATTGGGCTAGAGGGGTGTAAAGCTAAAAATGCAAAAGGTGAGCGTGTACAGGGTGTTCACCTCTTTTTAGGTGGAAAGATTACACGAGAGGCTAAAGAGGCACATACACTACACAAAGGGCTTCCTATAACTGAAGCAAAATATCATGTGAAGTATCTACTAAAAGCTTACGCTGAGCATAAACATAGAGCAGAGACCTTTGAGGCGTTTGATGACCGTTATCTTTCAGCTAACTACTCATTTCAAGCTCTTGCCTTCTATACCAAGATAAACTACATATTAAATGAGGTTTTAGAGTTGGGTGTTACTCTTGATTTAGATAGAGAGCCTAAAAATGGTAAAAAAGAGAACTTTGAAATTTTTGGTTTTGGACTAAAGCTATTTAAGCTTTTAACAGGAGAGAAGAGGTTTGCCTCGGTTACTGACCTAGACCCTGACAAACTCAAGCCACGAAAGATTAAGCGTGATGAGGTGACAAAGTTAAACTCTAAAGTACCTCTTAAGTTAAGTGAGATTATCTACAATATGACCCATGAGAACAAACATCAGCGACCACAGGTCTTCTCTGAGATTCTAATAGAACTAAAAGGTTTAGAGAATGAGCAATAGTACACCGTTAGATTCGTTTATTAACCATAAGGCTGAGACAGGAATGCAGTGTGGTAACTACAGTATTGATATTCCTGAATTAAAAGAGGGTGAACAGTACCGTTTTCACTTTGATGCAACTGCTTGTGTAGGGTGTCACTGTTGTGAGGCTGCCTGTAATGAGCTTCAAAACAACCCTGCTGATGTAAAGTGGAGACGAGTAGGTGAGATGGAGGGAGGAGTCTTTCCTAATGTCTCTCAACTATTTAACTCTATGTCCTGTAACCACTGTATAGACCCTGAGTGTCTTAGAGGTTGTCCGACTAACTCCTATGTTAAGTTTGAAGACAATGGAATTGTTTGGCATGATGATGACTCTTGTATTGGGTGTCACTACTGTACATGGAACTGTCCTTACGAAGTGCCTGTTTTCAATGAAGACCGAGGCATTGTAACCAAGTGTGATATGTGTCACGATAAACTAGCTGTGGGTGAGACTCCTGCCTGTGTTCAAGCTTGTCCTGCTGGAGCTATTGAGATAGAGGTGGTACATAAAGAGGAGTGGATAAAGTATGGTATGGAGAAAGAGGGGGTTGCTCCTCATCTACCTGATGTGAGTATTACCAAGCCAACTACACGTTATACCCTGCCTGAAAATATGCCAGAGTATAGACCTGCCGATGAGCGAATCTTAAAACCTGCTTCTGCTGAACTACCTTTAGTCTTTATGACGGTTTTAACACAAGTCTCACTAGGGGCATTTTTAGCTCTCTTTTTAGGTCAACTTCTCTTCTCTTTAGGGTTTAATCTTCCTGAACCAACATTAGGTATGGCGATTATGGCATTTCTTCCATCTGCTATTGGTCTGCCACTCTCAGCTCTGCACTTAGGTCGTCCAATCTTGGCAATAACAGCCATGAAAAACTGGCGAACCTCATGGTTAAGCCGTGAAGCGATTGCCTTGGGTGCATTTACAGGTTTAGCCTCGGTTGTAGCAGGAATGTACTACTTTGAAGTTAAAGGTTTTGCTCTTCTTTTAGTTGAAGCTATTACCTTGGCATTAGGTATTTATGGTATCTATGCTCAATCAAAAATCTATCGAGTTCGTGCAAGACCATCATGGGATAGAAGCTCAACTACAAAACGATTTTTTGGTTCATCTTATATAGGGTTTATTTTGATTGCACTAATGCTTGTAGCCTCAGGTGGAACAAGTGGAACGATGGTACTTTTAGCCGTAGCACTTTTAGCAGGAATGGGTCAAGTATTGGTAGTCTACGAAGAGGTTATCTTCTACAGACATTTAGACAAAGAAGACCCTCTCTATTATCAACTCAACCGAACAAGAATCCTCTTAACAGAGCATTTTGGAAAGCTTAAAAAGCTTAGACTCTATTCACTATTGCTCTTTGCATTAGGGTTACCACTCTTGTCTATTTTGTTTATTGCAAGTGGATTAACAACATTGGCTATAGTTACATTAACACTAGGTCTAATTGGCTCTTTTGTCTCAGAGATTTTAGGGCGTTATCTTTTCTATAGAACAGTTGTTCCTTTAGGGTTAGCAGGGAACTTTTTTGCTGGAAATCAGCGACATTAAGGAGATGGGTAGATGTTAAATAAAATAAAAAACTTTCTCGGAACAGACATAAAAACCGATAAGTATAAAAAAAGAGATGACGCTAAGTTTGGAAAAATTTCCAACTTTAAAACACCTGATGAGTGGGTGCGTAGTACTTGTGGTTACTGTGGTGTTGGGTGTGGGCTTTACATTGGAGTTAAAGATGGGCGACCTGTCTACACAAAAGGTGACCCTGCTCACCCAGTAAGTAAAGGAACACTCTGTCCTAAAGGGTTAACTGAACATGAGATGGTTGACTCTGACAACCGTGTAACGACTCCAATGATTCGCAAAGATGGAGCATTACAAGCTGTGGAGTGGGACGAAGCGTTTTCTTATACGGCTAAAAAGTTTCAAGATATTCAAGCCAAGCATGGAAAAGGTGCTGTGGCGTGTATCTCTACTGGGCAGTTTTTGACCGAAGATTTTTACACTTTGGGTAAGTTTGTGCAACTC
>JALVEV010000067.1 GCA_027030605.1 Campylobacteraceae bacterium
ATAATAGAGAAGGCTCTCATAGGGTCTAGCTCTGTAATCTCTGAACCAACAGTCTTAATAAGTCTTGGACCAAAGAGAGTAAGACCAACAGAGATACCTACACCACCTGTAACCATAACCCATAATGGAATAGAGGCTTTAGCAGAGATAGTAGCATGAGAGAGTGCATCGTAGATAGCCGCTAGAGGACCGACTGCATTAGCTACATCATTTGCTCCATGAGCAAAACTTAACATCGCAGCAGCAAAGATAAGTGGAATTGTAAAGAGTGTGTTAATTGCAGCTCTGTCATTGTCAAGATTTGCAATTTTAGAGCTAATTCTAGGTTTAACAAGAACATAAGTTATAATAGCTCCAATAAGACCAAAAGAGGCAGCTACACCAATAGTTGGTTTTTTGGTCTCTGGTAAGAATGGTAAAAACTCTAAAACATCTTTCCAAATATGCTTAAACCCTTTAAGTGTTAAGTAGGTTAAGAATGCCCATGCCATAACTGAAACCAAAATAGGTACAATCTTTTTAGCTGCACTTAGACGGTCATCTTGATGTAAGATTTGTGACTTAATAATGTAGAGGAACCCAGCAGCAATAAGCCCACCAAGAACAGGAGAGATAACCCAAGAAGCTGCAATCTTACCCATAGTCCCCCATGAGACAATAGCAAAACCACCAGCGGCAATACCTGCACCCATAACACCACCAACAATAGAGTGTGTAGTAGAAACAGGAGCTTTAAGTGCTGTTGCTAATGTTAACCACATTGCCGCCGCCAAAAGTGCAGCAGCCATGGCATAAACAAACAGCATTGGGTCCCCTGAAAAAGCAACAGGGTCGATGATGCCTTTTTTAATAGTCCCTACAACATCTCCACCTGCAAGTAACGCTCCACCTGCTTCAAAGATAGAGGCAATAATAACAGCCCCACCAATGCTTAATGCTCCTGCACCAACGGCAGGACCTACGTTATTAGCTACATCATTTGCTCCAATGTTCATTGCCATGTAAGCACCAAATATGGCGGCTATCATTAAGAAACCTGAGTGTGCCATACCTCCAAATGCTGATTGTACATAGTAGGCAACGCCAACAGCAAACCCTGCACCGAGTAGTGTTTTTAAAAGATTGTTCATAAGGTAAATCTCCCTCTAGTTTTTTAGTTTTGTAAGTTTATAACAAAAAAGTTACCAAATGGTTACAAAAGGGAGACAAAAGTCTACTTTGTAAATGCTAGTTTAAAAATTGTATTTTGGATTTAAATTCAGGTTTAGAAAATAGTGGTGTAATAAATTGAAAGAACTAATTTTAGATAACTACTCAATATATCAAACAAAAATATGATATAATCACTCAATATATCAAATAAAAGAGTAAAAAATGGACAAAAAAGAGATACTTTCTATCTTAGAAGAGTGGAATTGCTGGTCAAAGCCTTTTAAAGAGAGCTTCTCTAGGAACGCTTATGAAGAGGAGGTTTTAGCCAAATCAACTACCAATGAGATTTTGTTTGTTAAAGGGGTTCGTCGTAGTGGAAAGTCAACAATATTGCGTAATCATATTGAAAATCTTATCGCAAGTGGTGTACCTAAAGAGGAGATTCTATTTGTAAATTTAGAAGACCCTCGTTTTGCTCCCTATCTCTCTTTGAATCTCTTAGAGGAGATAAAAAAATCATACCTCTACTACCTCTCTCCAAAATCTAAACCCTATATCTTTTTAGATGAAGTACAAAATATAGAGCAGTTTGAGAAGTGGCTTTTAAAAGAGTATGAGTTAGACACTTCTCACCTTTTTGCTACAGGCTCAAACTCTAAACTATTAAGCAGAGAGATAGGTTCATCGTTGAGTGGACGCTACTTAGATGTGGAGGTCTCTCCTTTGAGCTTTAGAGAGTTTTTAACATTTAAAGGTATTGAAATATCATCTCTTTATGAGTTGGTTTCTAAACAATCAATCTTAGAGAAACTATTTGAGGAATTTATGAACTTTGGAGGCTTTCCACAGGTTGTATTGACAGATAGTATTGAGCTAAAAGAGGCAGAGTTAAAGAGCTACTATGACTCTATTTTACTGCGTGATATTGTGGCACGATATAAGCTGAACGATTTTAGAAGCTTAGAGAAACTCTCGGTCATTCTTCTTTCATCTATTGCTAACCCTATGTCTCTTAACAGACTTAAAAATAGGTTAGGTGTCTCTTTTGACATGGTCAATCGCTATCTTGAATATTTAGAAAACAGCTACATGATACAGAGTGTTCCTCTTTTTGATTGGTCACTACAAAAACAGTTTAGCAATCCTAAAAAAATCTACTCTATCGACATAGGTCTCTCTAAACGGGTCTCTTTTGAAGTAGGAAAACGCATTGGTGATTTGCTTGAAAATATTGTCTATTTGGAGCTAAAACGACGCTTTGAAGAGATATACTATTTTAAAACAGAACAGGGGTACGAGGTTGATTTCTTAATCAAGGAAAGAGAAGAGATAACCCACCTAATCCAAGTAAGCCAAACCGTGCAAGATGAAAAGAGAAAAAAACGAGAACTTAGAGCATTGATTAAAGCCTCTAAAGAGCTAAAACATACAGAGGGTACAAAACTTCTCTTAATTACAATGGATGACTCTTCTATAGAGTTAATTGATGGCGTTGAGATAGAGATTTTGAATGTCATGGAGTGGTGTATAACTACTCCATAACCACCCCATAAGCTCCCTCAACCACCTTTGCCATCTTCTCATAATCTAAAGTTTCAGGCTTATCATTTTGAGTATGGTAGTTATTTGACCTATAAAAGGCTGTATCGGTTATCATCACCGATGGGAAATCAAACAACAACATCTACACTCTACTCAAACTCACCCGAAAAGTCTACTTCATAAAGCGAAGCATCAAAAGAGAAGATATATCTTTTAAACGATTCACTGCTTAAATAGGCTTTATAGTTCCCTGCAAAGGTAACCCCCTCTATCTGTCCTTGCAGTGGGCTTTTAAAGTTTAGTTGTTTTTTATCTCCATTAAAAAAGTTATGACCACTATAGTTGGTAAATGCCCATACTTTAACACTTAGCAAAGAGGAGTAAGTAGTGAGCAGTAAAATATCTAACTCTTCGTTAATAGTAGCTCCTGTAACCATCCCCCCAATGTCAAAAGTAGAGATATATTTTGCAGTATGTTTTCCTGCATGAGTAGTTAACTCATAAAGCCGTGTCTTTTGGTCTTTCCAATTTTTAGAGAAGAGATAGAGCTTTCCATTATGTGCAACCATCGCTTCACAGTCATAGTTATTTTTATGAGCTCTTGACCTAAAATCTTTTTGGTCACTATATTTAAAGTAGATAACTTCAGCCCTTACACTTTTAGATGTTCTTAGTGATGCACGAGGTATCTTATAGACCTTAAGGTCTTTTCGGTCTCCTCTATTGTTTCCAATATCTCCAATATAGACATAGTTGTCATCATAAGCAATATCTTCCCAATCTCTGTTACGAGCATTGGTAATTTTTAGTTTTTTAACAACTCGACCATTTCGTTCATCTATTTGGTAGAGTATAGGTTTTCCTCCACTGTCGTTAAGCGTCCATAGTCTATTGTCTACTCTGATGAGTCCTGAACTCTCTCTAACCACATTTGGAAGTTTAAACTTTTTCACATAGTGACTCTCTCCGTACTTAGGGGTTTGATGGGTATTGGGTCTTGATGTTGGAGGAGGAGTCTGTCGTCTTGGTAGAGTTGGTACAGTATGTGGAATAGGTCTACTCTGTTGGGTGGTAGTAGGTCTGTAGATAGCTGTTCCAAGAGAAGGTTGAGTGTGCTGTTCTCTAGTACTCGAATGGATAGGAGTCTGAGCAATACGAGGAGAAGTTTGAACTCTTTTTCCACTACAACTTAGCAGTAGAAGAGGAGTTATTAAGGTGAGTATTAAAGATAATTTGTAATTCATGAGTAGAAGTATAGCAAAATTCAATACTTATCTATATTTAAAATTATTTGTTCCTCCAACCAATACTCAACCCCAAACAATCCACCAACAAACCCAACATGCCCACCACAAGGGCTAACCTCTAAAGCAACAAACTCTGAAACCTCATCACTCTTAGG
>JALVEV010000068.1 GCA_027030605.1 Campylobacteraceae bacterium
CTTATTGATGGCACTGTTGCTATTTGGTGTCAAGTTTACTTTGAGTATTTTACCATCTTTTATAAGGTCGCTACTTGTTATGGTGTTTTGGTAGCTGTTTTCTAAGATAGTAATGTTTAGGTCTATTAGGTCTTTGTTGAAAGTCCATTGTTTTGTGAAAGGTTTTTTGATGAATGTTCCGTCTTGGTGGGTTTCGTTTAGTAGGTTTATTGTTTTGGTTGTTGTGATTGGAGTCGTGCCACCACCTAATTTATAAAGCTCTTTTATCTCTGATTCATTTAAAGCTCGGTTGTAGATTCGGAGGTCGTCGATTTTTCCATCAAAATAACTACCCACTTCTTTACCATTACCTCTTGCACCAATTCTCACTGTCCCATTATTTGTATTTATATATCCATTTGTATAATACTGTTTTAGCAAATTAGCATTTTCATATATTTGTACAACTTCCATATTGTATGTAACACAAATAAACTTCCATTTATTTTGAATGATTTTTATTCTGCCATCAGTCCATCCACTTTGATGATTAGGCAATCCATTATTTCCTAAAAATATGGCTAAATTATATTTTGGAATACTATCATATATATTAGATTCAGGTTCATCATGTATTCCTAATTCATAGGCTATATCATAATCTCCATCTTTATTTATAATAATATCTTGATCTTGTTCACCTACCAATCTATTTAAATTTACCCAAGAACATAATGTTATTTCTTTATTTATATTTAATGTATCATCATTTTTAATTTCAACATAATCATCAACCCCATCAAAACGACCAGCCTTACCAATCACCCCATCAACATAAGAAACCCCACCATGTTCTGTTCCATTATTACCATTACCACTACTATCATTTGCATTTCCTTCAAACTCGTAGTGGGCTACTAGACCATTGGTTAGATTGACTGTTTGATTGTTCGTGTTGTTGTTTTCTTCGGTTGAGGTATTATTATCTATACTCTCCAAAACATCAGGCAACCCACAAAACCCATCTCGATGCTCAAACTCATCATCAATATTGTTGTTGTAATGCAACTCTATTAAAACTATCTCTGAACTTGGCATCACAAAAGAGAAAGTGTTGTTGAGTCTATCAAAATCTAGTGGCACAGATTTTCTCTTTCCATCAACAACATCGGTGTACCACAACTCATAAGTACCACCATCTCCCCCTTGTTGCACACACCATCGTACCTCACTTGCTGTTATGCCACCTTGAAAAGAGATGGTTTCTCCTTTTGGGGCTTTTAGGGTGTTGTTGTTTAGGGTTGCGTTGTTTGGTAGGGTTAGGAGGAGGGTTGAGGGGTTAAGTGGCTCTTCTTCATATTTAATATCTTTCTCTTTAATATTTTTAACAACTTTACCTATCTCTTCTAGCTCTTTCATTGCCTCTGTACCAATATCACCAACAAAAGTGTTATAATACATCATCTCATAAAAAGTACCTGCTGTCATCTTACTTGAATTTTTAACAATGTAAGAAGGAATTGTTTTTCTTTTAAAATCTTCTGTATTAAATATTTTATAAGCATCATCTCCTTTAAAAGCCCCTGCTATAGCATTTTCTACTCCTGCTAACCAATTATCATCAGGAAAAGCATCTATCATTTTATTTAATCGTCGTTCATAATCATCATCTTCATAGGCAGAAATATGAGCTAAAGCATTTAATGCAAGAACTATTCGTTGAAAACCTGTTAATGATGATTCATCTGAAACTCCAAAAAGCTTTTCAAGATAAGTTGAATTAAAAAGAGCATAAAAATGCTTTTCTACAATAAAATTCTCTAAAAAAGCTTTACTATAAGGACGAAAAATTGGATAGTGAGCGAGAATTCTTCCAATTTCTCCTTTAGTTACATTCTCATCATTCTCATAAGCTTTGAATAATTGGTCTAATATTAAATTTCTCATACTCAATTTAGACTGATACTCTTTTCCTGCATAAAGTAAAATTTTATCTATTTCTTGGTCTCTAAAATAGCTATAAGCTACTGAGTTTAATTGCAGTGTCAACAAAATAAAGTTTGTTCGATTAAGTACAGAAGCATTTTTAAAAAATTGGGCATATTTTGAACTAGCAATCACACCTTTAGGAACAAATGTACCCATTAGACTTGCTGTTTCTGCTGTTAAACCATAAACATTTTGAGAGACTTTACCAACATTAACCATGGCTCGTTGCCAATTAGCAATATTAGGATTTCCTTCATTGTCCCATAATTTAACTAGATTTTCACCTAAATCATGAGCATCAAGCCCTGCACCTAAAATATCAAGACCTGTTCCTAAATAATTACTAAATTTAGCTTGTATGTCATGATAAGAACTATCTTTTTGCTCAATAATTTTGAGTAAATCCTCTTTCCCCTTTTTAATAAAAGATATACTCTTATTACTCCAAGTTCCTAAATTAGCATTAACAGCTCTACTTGCTCCTTTGTACAATTCAACTTCCGATGCAAGTAAAGCATCAATCATTGCTTCATCTAATTTTAGATAACCACCTACCTTTAAAACAGCTGTTGATATATCTCCTGCCATTTTAGTATCTTGAAAAAACTTCAAAAATGTGTACTCTTTTGTTTGGTTTGTATCCTCTGCCATTAAACTATGACTAAAAACCCCACAAACCAACAAACCCCAAACAACAACTTTCCTAAACCACATACTAACTCCTATTACCTATCAAAATAATTCTCAATTCTATAATAAAAAGTTAAAAATAAAAAAATAAAATTTTCCTAACAAAAAAGAATTTTCAATACTAAAAAGGAATTTTTAAACTTTTTTGTAGATTTTTTTGATAATAAAGAGGAAAATTGAAGAATTTAAAGGAAATATTAAAATATAGAAAAAAGAATCAAAATGAAAAAAATCAGAATGTTGTCGAATTTTCATTAAAAATTAATTTTATTTATGAAAAATTATTTATAGATATTAAAAAATAGAAAAATAAAAAATAGGGGTCAGGCAAACGTAATCGTAAATAACCCTATAAAATTATTTTACTTGCCTCCACTAAAATTAGCTCGAATAGTAGCAATAGGCAAATACAACTTATTCTTCTCATTCAAAAATGGAGAAAACCCAAACTTTTCATAAAACTCTGCAACACCATCTTTTGCATCAACAATAACCATAGGAAAAGCCACAATATCACTAGCATTGAGAACTCTTTTGAGTGCGTCAATAAGCAACCAAGAGCCAATTTTTTTATGTTTATATTTTTTATCGACAGCCAATCTAGCAATAAGAGCAGAAGAGTGATTGTTAAAATGCTTTTTTTGTAATTTTGGTGGCAATTTAGAGAGTTCTATCGTGGTCATAGTTAGCGTGTAGTAGCCCACAATATCTGATGGATTTTCACTATTTTCTAAAACATAAGTTCGTGTATTGTCTTTGACAGAGTGTTGACTTGCCATTGAGTGTAGATAATTATTGAGAGCATCTACTTCACAATCAAAATCTTTTCGATTGTGTCTTTTTTTATCAAGTTGAACCGTTTGCATATCAAAGCTTTATCTGACCATTTTCATACTGTTCAAAAGCCTCTTTTAGTTTAGGATATATTTTAGGTGGTCTATCAAGTGCTTCTAAAAATAATTCAGAATCTTTAGAACTTAAACGGATTGTACTGTTTGCAACAGAGGTGTTAGCAATCGGTTTATCTACTATAATATTTTCAACAATACCATCTTTTAGATTTTGGAGTATAGATAGTAAAAAATCTATATGGTTGCTATGAACACTTAATTGTATTGTTTGCACTATTGACTCCTTTTAGGTTATGGGGATATTGTAACATAAGTGTTATAAAAGTGAAATAGTTTGAGTGTAAACACATGAGTGTGTTTGATGGTAAGAGGGTTTGGGTTAAGGAGGTTTAAGCCCAAAATAGTATAATCAATCAAAAAGGAAAAATAGATGCTTCCTTATGGAATAAGTGATTTTAGAGATGTTAAATTAGAAAAATATTACTATATAGATAAAACGCACTTTATACCTAAAATAGAGCAGTATGGAAGG
>JALVEV010000069.1 GCA_027030605.1 Campylobacteraceae bacterium
AAACTTCCCCATTTTCAACAGACCAATAGCTATCTGAAAAAGCCCTGCAAAGATGGAAGCTATAAGAATATGATGAAGCACCATCATTGATAGCTCTTCACCATGGAGTTCAGGGTAGAGTGCTTTAACTCCCAGCCCAAGTGAGACAAAAACAATGGCAACGGCACCTGTAGCACCTGAAATCATCCCTGGTTTACCACCAAGCAGTGAGGTAACAAGCCCAATAATAAACGCAGCATATAGTCCAACAGTAGGGTTAACCCCTGCTATGGAAGAGAAGGCAATAGCTTCAGGAATAAGTGCAACAGCAACTAAAGCACCTGAGAGAACATCATTTTTGATATTTTGAGTAGAGTAATTTTGAAGATTAAACAAAATTGAAATCCTTTGAAAAATAGTGGGCGAATTTTAACATAGTTCTTGTAAGGTGTAGGTTTTTTATATTGTGTAGATTTGATGAGATGTTTTTTGTGCGAACAGAGGGCAGAGATGTAGGGGCGACCTCCATATCTGCCCTCTGCCCAAATGGTTGAAAGATTATAATGAAGCAACGTGTGTATCAGTATTGATAACTCTTCTACCCCATAAGAAACGGTCTCTATAGAACTTCTTTTCATTAAAGTTAAAGATAACAATCTTTTTAGCTCCTGAACTAGCATGAATAAAGTTTCCATTACCTAAATAGATACCAACATGAGTCACTTTTCCTGTTCGTTTTTTATGTGTATCAAAAAATACCATGTCCCCTTTTCTAAGATGAGCATAGTCTACAAATTGACCAACCCTTGCTTGGTCTCTTGAAACTCTTGGAATATTAATTCCTGCATCTCTAAATACTTTTTGTGTAAAGCCTGAACAGTCATAACTGTAGGGACCAGTTGCTCCCCAAACATATTTTTTACCCAATAGTCTTTTTGCATCCCACTCTATTTTATTTATAATATGAGGATTAAATCTTGGAGCAGGGTAAGCTCTTTGATATCTTCTTGGAGGAATATAACTTAATGGTGCATTATAAACTGTTCTATAAACTGGTGCTACCTCTTCTTCCATAGGATAAGTTTGAGCTAATGGTAATGAAGCAATTCTTGCTTGTTGTAATGCAATAATATTTTCAATAGATTGAGCCTTTTTTTCTGGTCCCTCTTTGCTTGAACAAGCTGTAAATAAAATGGCAGTTGATACAATAAGTAAGTTTGTTAAAGTTATTTTTCTCATAAGTAAATCCTCCTTTTTCTCTTTGTTTATTTGATTATCTTATGTTCTTAAGATTAGTATAGCAGTAAAGTTGTGTTGTAATTGTGATTTTTTTGGAGGTTTTTAATTTTTTTATTACAAGAACAAAGTATTATACTGTGGGAAGTAGAAAGATAATTTAATAATAATTTTTTCTGTTTTTTAATGATTTACTACTTTAATATAATATAAAGTTAATTATATAAATATATAATTAAAATTATATTAATTTAGTATATTTGCTAATATAGAGTGAAAATGGTCAGAAATTTTTAGTCTAAAATCTTGGTCTGATTTTTGATGAATATTTTCAAGTAGAAGTCTAATGCTCTTAAAAGTCTACCCAAGCATCATTTTTAACCTTTTTTCTCATAATTTCCCTTTTTATAAAATCTTCAAAATTTCTCAAAATTTCTCAAAATTTCCATAATTATCTTGAATTGTATTTAAATTTCGTTAACAGATGATATACAAGAGGAAAAATTACTTTTTTTTAAGAAAAATTACTTAGTTAAATTAAAATATTTTTTATATATAGTTAGAGATAAAAAAATAGGAGGATTTAAAATGAAAAAATTATTACTTGTCTCAATATTATTGGGATTAATACTATTGATATTTAGCTTAAATAACACTTCAGGAGAGAGAGCCAGTAGAGATGAAAATATAACTCCTATGATTAAAACAGCTATTATTGATATCTACACTCATGATAATGATGAGCTAAGTAGTAAAAGAGTTGAAATAGTAGAGAATAATGAGAGTAACTTCTCTGTAAGCATTGGTTCTGATAGAAATACTACAAGAGATACAAATGAAAGCTTTATAGTAGAAGTAAATAATGCTGACAATATTGAGAGTTGTAATTACTTTTGGAAGATTACCAATGATATAGAGGATGAAGAGTCTCTATTTGGGCGTGAAATTGAGTTTGCATTCCCAAAAGGTGAATCTTCTGTAATGGTCAATGTTATTTGTGGAGAGCAAGAGGCTAATGCGACGATTAAGGTGACAGCATGGGAGTATTATGAGAGAAAAACCTACCACTACAATGCCTATTATGGGGAGTTAGAGTACACCGAACGAGAGATATTTGATTATAGAGGAAACTATTTGATTGTTGATAATGGAACATTTTCTAAAGCTAATTTTGTTTATGATGACAAGGGAAGATTGATTGAACGAAAAAGGGTCTATTATCAATACCCTGCAGAGAATAGTGTTACCAAATTTACCTACAATAGTAAAGGAGAAAGGGTTGTTGTAGAACGTTTAAGCTTAGATGGAAAACTTCTCTATATCTCACTCTTTACTTATAATGAAGAGGGCGATATTATATCAATTCAAAGTGGCGTTGATAGAGAGCATTTAGAGGAGGAGTATAGCTTTACAGAGACAGGTAAGGGTGGAATTATCTATGAGGTTGCTGAGGAGTATACTCAAAATAATCTAAATGACCAACGAGTTGAAAATGAGGATGGAAAAGTAACTTATGAGTCTTATGATGATGGTTATATGAAAACAACTTACGAGTATAGCTACCATGAGAATGGACAGGTAAAAAAAGAGAGCTATGAAGCTATCTCAGAAGATGAAGTTACAAGAGCTGTACGTTACTATAATGATAAAGGAGAACTTCTAAGTAGAGAGAGAAGTGACAAGCTTCTATCAAATGGTAGAGAGTGTAGTTTTAGAACAGACTATACCTATAATAGTCGAGGGTATAAAGCGAGTTCGGTAGATGTGTTACTGGGGGGAGAGTGTGCTTATTTAGATGAAATAGAGAAACGATTTACTTATGATAGTGAAGGAAATGTTGTTAATGTCTACTCTGTACTTGATGGTGATGTAAAACATGGTCACATCACCACAAAAGTTGTTAAGTTCTATACCAATGAGTTAGAGGAGTTTTAGACTACTTCCCTTTATACTCAATAATAGAGGGTTGACTGTAGTTTGGAACATTGTCATAGGTAAAGACAGCAAAGTATTTATCCATTTTGGTTGAACCAAAGTTATCAAAGGTGTAGGTATCTGGTCCTGCATAGAGTTTTACTCCATCAAATGGATTTTTAGGTGGGTGCCAACGGTTTCTAACCACATAGTATCCTACGAGGTCATCATCATCGACTTTGTCCCAAGTAATTTTGATGAGCTTATTTTCTATTTTTGTTTTTAAGTTCACAGGAGATGGAAGAGGAAACTTACGACGGTTAATATACTTAATCTTTAGTTGAGTAGCATTTTTACCAGAGTTTGCCCACTTAATAATATGGTTACGACTAAAGACAGAGGTAGGTTTTATAATGAATTTTGCCTCTTCTCCCTTTCGCTGTTTCTCTTCTAGAGCCAAGCGTGAGTATTGGTCAAAGATAAAGTGGTGTCTCTTTTTAACACCAAGTTCAGCAGAACTTACCTCATACCCAATAAACTCAATTCTATCACGCTCTTTAATATCGGAGTAAGAGAACTCTTCTAAGTCAACAAACTCTATGTTGTAACGAATATCTAGCTTCTTCTTAACAGTTGAATCATTATAAACCTCTAACCACGCTTCTGTAATAACTACTTCATCTGGGTTAGGTAGTGAAGAGAGGTCAAAAGACATATAGGCGTAAATCTTCTCATCATCTTTGTTAAAACCACATGCCATCTCTTCGGTATTTATACCCTCTGGAGCAATAGTCATAGAGTTTTCAAGAGGAATAGCAATCTCAGCAGGTGGAACAGTATATTTAATATCAAGAGATGGTCTATAGTGGAGTCCTCCTCCTTGGTTCCCATA
>JALVEV010000070.1 GCA_027030605.1 Campylobacteraceae bacterium
TACCGACCCGTTAGAGCAAAATAACATATTAATGAGCATTTTTAGGCATCATCGTTATTTTGGAGTCAGAATTATACATAAAATAGAACCGAAATGCAAGTAAATTCTCTAAAATTCCAAAAAGAACAGCAAAAATAATAAATGAAGTCCCTCCATGAGAGAACATAGGTAGGGGTAAGCCAACCACAGGTGCTAAACCTATGGTCATAAAGATGTTAACAATCATAGATATAAAAAAGAGAAAAGCAATACCTGCTGCAAAGACTTGAACATAGGGGTCTTTAATATTTTTCATAGATATAGAGAGAAGGTGAAGTATTAGAAAGATATAGAGTCCAATGGTAGTCATCATTCCTGTAAATCCAAAACGCTCACCTAGATAGGCAAAAATAAAGTCTGTAGAGGAGACGGGTAAGAACTTAAGTTGTGTTTGTGTTGCCTCCTCTTTTTTCTGCCCATCTATTCCACCTGAACCAATAGCAATCATAGACTGCTGTACATGATAGCTTGGCTTCCCAATAAAATTAGCAATACGTTGTTTTTGATAAGGTTTTAGACCATAGGTATAGAGTGGTGGGGCTGAGACTCCAAGAACAATGAGTAGTATAACCCAAATACGTGCTTGAACACCGACAATAAAGAGTACACCAACCCCTGTAAGCAGTAGAATAAGTCCCGTTCCTAAGTCAGGCTCTTTAGCAATTAATAGAAAGGGAATAAGAATATAAATTGCAAGTTTAGTAAACATCTTCCACCCGTATCCATCTTTAGGAGGAGGATTACGAGAGATTAGGTATGCTAACATTAATAGAACAGTAATTTTAATAAATTCAGAAGGTTGTAACGTTATCCCTAATCCAGGAATTTCAATCCAGCGTCTAGCCCCTAAAATTTTTTTACCAAAGAGTTCAACACTTAAAAGTAATCCAAGATTAATCCAGTAGGTAAGAGGAATAAGCCATTGATATTTACGCCAAGGTATTAAAAAAGCAACAAAGAAAGCAACAGCAGAGATACCATAGTAGACCATCTGTTTTTGGAAAAGGTGAAAGTTAATTTCATAAACTAAATAAGATGAGATAGCAAAAAGAGGAAGAAGTTGTAAAATAAGTATAAAATTTATCTGTTGAAGGATACGTCTATCGAATTGAAGCCTATTTCTCATGCATTGGTCACTTTTTGGTGTATTATACAAATGAAATGATAAAAGGAAGATTTAATCTTAAGTAGTGAGTTAGTATTTAAGTTTACAAAGGAGAAATACTAATATAAAAGGAGGAAATGAATTCTTAATTTAAAAGGAGGAAGAAAATTATCAAAAATTCAACTACTTAAGATATGGCAGAATTATAGCTTAATAAGATAAAATAACTCTTAAATAGAAGAGAAATATTTGTTTTTTTTATAAGAATTAAAAGTGTCTCTTATTTGTGGGCTTTTGAGCTGTTGGTTTTTTCTTTTTTTGTGTACCCTTTTGGTTAAATTTATCACTTTCCATCATTTTTTCAGCAAGTTTCTTAGCTAACTTTAAGTTTACACCTTTATTTTTTTTCTTTTGTTTGTTTTTTCGATTAGTTGGAGTTATGTGTGGGGTAAATTTAAATCTTTCTGTCTCTATAGCTTCAAGTTTTTTGTTCATTAAGCTCTCTATCTCTTTTAGTTGTTGTAACTCTTTTTCACAAATTAGAGATAGAGCCTCCCCCTCTTTTCCTGCACGACCTGTTCTTCCTATTCGGTGAATATAATCTTCATTTTTTAAAGGTAGTTCAAAGTTAATAACGTGAGGCAGGTCATGAATGTCAATACCACGTCCTGCTACATCGGTAGCAACAAGCACTCGAATGGTTTTTTTTTTAAAGGCTTTGAGTGCTTCCATCCTCATTCCTTGGCTTTTGTCTCCATGAATGGCTTTAGCCGTTATCTCTTCTGCTTTAAGTTGTTCTACAATTTTGTCAGCTTGTAGTTTTGTATTGGTAAAAATAAGCAGTTGATTCCAATTGTTATTTTTAATAAGGTGAGAGAGAAGGGGCATCTTCTCCTCTTCATTAACATAGTGAACTATCTGCTTTACTTGTTTAGTTGAGAGGTTCTCCTTGTCAATCTCTATGATACTAGGATTTTTTAAAAAAGATTTTGCCAAACTAATAATGGGTTTAGCAAATGTAGCTGAAAACATGAGTGAGTGTCGTTGAGAGGGGAGTTGTGCCATAATGGCTCGAATGTCATCTATAAATCCCATATCTAACATCTTATCTGCTTCATCTAGTACAATCATCTCTATTTCTGAAAGGTTTAGTGTCTTGTTTTTTATATGCTCAAGTACTCGTGCTGTTGTCCCCACCGCAATGTTAGCCCCTGCACGAATAGCAGAGACTTGTGAACCCAATTTAACTCCACCATAGAGTGCTACAGATTTATGGGTAAAGTTCTCTCCATACGTCTCAATTTTTTGTTTAATTTGAATAACAAGTTCACGAGTAGGGGCTAAAATAAGGGCTTTGATTTTATAGCGTTCATCACCAACTCTCTTTGTTTGCTCCTCTTCTATATTCTCCAACATAGGAAGAACAAACGCAGCTGTTTTTCCTGTACCTGTTTGAGAGGTAGCTAAAATGTCCTTTTTTTGAAGTATTAATGGTACGGTTTTTTTCTGAATTTCAGTTGGGGTTGTATAGTATAACTGCTCTAGGGTACTAAGAAGTTTAGAGCTTAAGTTGAGTTCTTTAAATGACATTGATGTCTCTCCGTTGTTTGTACTGTTGTGGAATTATAGCATTATAAATAAACTCTGCTGTATAATGCCAAGAACTAATTTTAGAAATAGGAAGGAAAGTTGATGAGTAGTACTGTGTATGATTTAATTGTAATTGGTGGTGGTCCTGGGGGAATTGGTGCTGTGGTAGAGGCAAAAGAGTTGGGGCTTAAAAAGGTGCTTCTGCTTGAAAAGACCGATAACCACTCTAATACCATTCGTAAGTTCTACAAAGATAAAAAACGTGTTGACAAAGATTGGCAAGGTCAAATGGTTGAGTTAGAGGGAAATGTTGACTTTGTTGATGGAACAAAAGAGAGTACTTTAGATTACTTTGACAAACTACTTGACGATGAGTTGATAGATAGTGAGTTTAATTGTGAAGTTTATAAAGTATCTAAAGAGAATAATCTGTTTACTGTAGAGAGTAGTAAGGGAAATTTTCAGGCAAAAAATATTATTGTTGCTATTGGACGAATGGGAAAACCCAATAAACCAAAATACAAAATCCCTGTTTCACTTAGACCTTTGGTAGGTTACAATTTAGATAAGTGTGGCAAAGGTGAAAAAGTTTTGGTAGTTGGAGGTGGTGACTCAGCTGTTGAGTATGCTTGTGAATTGAGTGAGAGTAATGATGTAACTTTAACTTATCGTCAAGAGAAAATTACTCGACCAAATCCAATCAACAAAGAGATGATAGCACAGTATGCCAAAGAGGGAAAAGTAGCTCTAAAATTGGGGATAGATATTGAAAATATTGAAAATGAGCATGGGCAGATTAAAGTAAACTATGTAGATGGAACATATGAGCTTTATGATAAAGCAGTCTACGCTATTGGAGGAACAACTCCTAAAGATTTTTTAAAGGCGTGTGGTATTACTTTAGATGAAAAGGGTGAACCTATTTTTGATGAGAACTATGAGAGTGAAGTCAAAGGACTCTATATTGCAGGAGATATTGCTTTTGCTTCTGGTGGGAGTATTGCTATTGCTTTAAATCATGGGTATAGGATTGTTAGTCATATTTTGAAGGGTAACGGTTGAGTAGAGTGAATAAATGCCCGAGAGGGCATTTATTCACTCCTATGTTTTGTTGTATGATTTACGATATAAAAGTTCAGGGTCTAAATCTAATTGGTTATCCCATTCTATACTGTCAAAACATATTTTGACACTCTTAAATAGTTTTTTATCTTTTAACTCTTTAAATTTTCCTATATTAAGATAAGGTTTTACATCAAATAGCTTTTCTTCTTCAT
>JALVEV010000071.1 GCA_027030605.1 Campylobacteraceae bacterium
CATCTTTAGGAGGATTTTTAGTTCTTTTTGTAGCAACAAGACCTTCAGGAAAAAGCTGAAAATACTCCTTAAAGTAACGTTTAGCAAACTTCCCCTCTAAGCCCATTAAAGACTCAATAGAGTCTGCTTTGGCTATCTCTTCTAAGATTGTCTCTGTCTCTATTTCAACTTTAAGATGCTCTAAATGCTGGGCGTGTGTTGTAACTTTTTTAGATATAAAATACTTCGCTATCTCTAAACGGTATGATAACGCCTCATACTGAGCTAAACGTAACTCTCCTCGTTTTGCATTTGCACTATGAAGCATCGATAGATTTTTGTTGTTGTGAGAGACAACCAAAAGAGAAATGCCATGTTCATTGAGCTTTAAAATATCGCGACTCTCTAATCTAACGCGATGATTAATACACAAAATATCAACTAAAGAGCAAGGCAATCTCTCACCATCAAACTTTATGCTACTACGCTCTACCTTTAGAACAATATCTTTTTTGTCAACTACTGCTACTCTCATACTATAACTATGCCTCCCCTTTGTACTTCAACACTCTTTGCTCTTCCAAGTAAAATTGGTTTACCCACCACAGCAACAATGTTAACTCTGTCCTCATCTAAAACAATTTTTTCAAGCTCCTCTATCATACTCCTCATAGACTTTCTATCTAATGGTGTCTCCCATGATGACTTTTGACCATCTAGTTTGTAGCTATCTACAACCTTAGCCACTCCATAACGTCGCTTACTGTCAAAAATATCATAGGCTACAAGATAAGATTTCATTCACATCTATCCAAATAACTTAAAAGTGTCACCTCTTTTGATTTTGACTCAACATAACCAAAGAGCTTCTCTAAACTCCTCTCTCCTACCCCCTTTATACGAAGAAATCCACTCAAAGAGTTTATAGAGGGGTTCTCCATACCTTCCCTTATCTTCTTTAAAATACTCAAACCTATACCTGTCTCTTCATGAATTTTTTTATCATCTAAAGACTCTAACAGAGCTTTAAATGACTCATACTTATCATCTTTTGCTGTTGGGTCAAAGTGCCATATCTCAATATCTATATCACAATCTTTTAAATAGCTATACATAATCTCCAACGCTCTACTAGCCTCAATTCCCCCTTTATCTGCTCCCAAAATTGGAAAAGCAATAGACTCAATGCCCAATGAACGATAGGTTACTAAAAACTTCTCTAAACCTTTGTGTAGAAAAATCTCTTTTGATGGATAACGCCAATCATCTTTTGTAGGAAAAGCCAATATCTCTCTGTCCTGAGCCTTATATCGCCATAGCTTTCCAATACTAATCAACCCTTCATCACAAAACTTTTGATACTTAGCATACATATCAGGATAACGCAAACGAAACTCAAAGGCAATCCCAGCTCCCATTACCCCTACACAATTTACTGTATTGACAATCGTCTTGGCTTGGGTAGTAAAAATATTTCCTTCTCTCTCTACAATCATATCTATCTCCTAAAAATAAAATTTACAATTTAGCTCAACTTCAATACGCTCTCCTACCATTGCTTTAACTCTTTGGTAGGTAGCAAGAGAACAGCAGATAATCTTTTGAACTCTTCTAGTCGAAACCTTATTAGGCACTAACACCTCTGCCATGCGTACACGTTTTCCATCAGGGTAACTGTTCCATGAATTAGCATGTAAACAGTTCCAATGAAGCTGTGATAAATCTTCAAGACGGTAAAAAAATCGTGTAGCATCAGAGGCTGCATTACCATCGGTAAAGAGTACACCAGCCTCTGCAATCAACTCTCTATCAAAAGCAAATAATACTATATTTTCTTGAATATCTCTACGACGATACAACATTGCATTTTTAGGGTTAAAATAGAACGGAACGTAACTATGGATAGATTGACCATAGATAGGCTCTCTCTTCATACGACGACTATTAACCGAGCTATCGCTAATATCTCTTTTGGTTAACCTATTATTATAAGAGATATCATGAGAGAGAAGACCATACTTCAAGATAGAAACAACATTATCAATGTGGCTCATGTGATAGATAGCATCAATACCATAAACATCAAAAAGACTCTTCTCTAAAACCATCTCTTACTCCTATATTAAGTTATAAGAGTAGTATATAGAATTAAAGAGTCAAAAGCTGTCTAGTTAAAGAGATTTAACAACTCTTCCTTGTTAAAATTATAACTATCTGTAAATCTCCCCAAACCATCACACTCTACCAACTCTACAAGATGTCTAAAAAACTCCTCTCGACCTCTGAATTTTTCAACAATCTCTTTATGACTCAGCTTATAGAGCGTTCCATGCAACAAAATAAGCTCCTCTATCTCTAAAGACTCCTCTTTTGTTATCTCTCCTCTTTTAACTAACTCTTCAAGCAGAGGTCTAGCCAACAGAGCAGACTTCTCCTCATGACCAAAAAACTGAACATGGTTATTTAGAGGGTTAATTTTTCTACTACTTGGTTTTCCAAGGTCATGTAACAGAGCAGATACCTGTACTACTTTCTCATAACCTTTTAACTCGGCTACTTTACAAACCATCATGGTATGTGACCAACAATCCCCCTCAACATGGTAGGGGTTTGTCTCTTTCTCATCAAAGTTATGGTGGCAGTTTAGAAGTGCCTCTTTATATTTTGGGTAAGTGGTTGAAAACCATTCAATAAGTTGTGTCATGCTATGCTCCTATATTTTTTAGAAGTATAGCTATTTTTAAGAGTAAAAGTTGTCTAGTAGGAGAGGATTTTGTTTTGTATGTATTGTATTTGAGAAAATAGGTATAGAAAAACATTTTGAATTTGTTGGCATCATAAACATGGGCAGACACAGAGGTCGCCCCTACATGTTATTGAGGTTAAAAGAATGTTTTAAATAGATAGGTTTTTAATGCTTATCTCAGGTTTAGGCATTTCTGTCCTTTAATATTTGAGATAATTTTAACATAAAATAATAAAATTCGTAGGGTGTTTTCCCCGAAAACACCGTCAAAACAATGTTCAATTTTCTAAAAAAAACAGATTCAATTTTAACGGTGTTGTGAGGCACAACACCCTACAAAAATCCCCTATCTGTTATTGATACATTTCAATAATTTCTTATCAAATGTCCTAATCTCATCATTTTTTGAATAAGCACACAATAAAGCATCTACAAAATCAATCTTTTTATCAACAAATATTTGTAATGCTTCTATAGCTACATTATCTAAAGAGTTAACATTCTCTTGACTAAGTAAAGTTATTAATTGTAAAGAAATTTCCTCTTGTGGGATATCATATACCCCACCCAAAACATAGATAACCTCAGCTAAAACCTCATGAGCAATAAACACATCTTCATTTATCAATGTCTCTTCTGCTATCTCTGCCATCTTCTCATTATCATTAATAAAATATCGAATAATATAGTTCGCATCAACTCTAATCATTCATACTACTTTTATATTTTTCTAATACATGCGTTTTCCATGCTTCATCTTCCAAAGCCTGTTTTTTAGGGTCTGCATAACTCCGAAAAACACCCCTTAAACTCTCTTTTTTAGGAGTGTAAATTCTGTTTTCTTCTCTATTATCAAAGTGAATATTTATTAAATTTGAAGGAAGACTTTTTAAAAAAAACATAATATGGTCATAAATAGCATTATTAATATCTATTCTAATAGTACGCATATTTTTACCTCTCTTTTTTGATTCTATTATAGCTATATTTTAATTATATTGAAGTTTTATTTTTTTAATCCCCCTATTAGATAAGAAACATAAAATATTAAAATCGTAGGGTCTTTTCCCCGAAAACACCGTCAAAAACAGATTCAATTTTAACGGTGTTGTGAGGCACAACACCCTACATAAATCCCCTATCGTATCTCTACAGTCGGGTCATAATTTATATTGTGGGAAACATCCAAAGTATCTCGTACTTTTAAACCACTTAACAGTGCCATTTTATGGAACTTCTACTGGTGTTTACACCCTCTTT
>JALVEV010000072.1 GCA_027030605.1 Campylobacteraceae bacterium
TTGCTCATTATAAATATTTTAACCTTTTTTAAAAATTATTGTATCTTTTACAACTTAATTAAAGTAGTAGAACCCCAGCACTAAAACCAAATACCTACCCAACTTTGCTACTAAAACCAGCATAAAAAAGTTCCCAAAAGGGTAACGAGCCACACCAGCTGCTAAGGTAAAAAAGTCACCAACCAAAGGTAGCCAAGAGAGAAGTAGGGTATAGGCTCCATACTTACTAAATAGCGTAGTAAACTTTACAAATTTCTCTTTGTTAATAAGGTTTTTTTTCTCTAAAAACTTTTCACCTTGGTAGCCTAAAACGTAGTTGACCACAGCCCCTAAAGTGTTGCCAAGTGTTGCCCAAACAAGTAGCCAAAGAGCAGAGTATCCCTCATTTAAATCATAGAGGAGTATCGCTTCACTTCCTAAAGGAAAGAGTGTTGCTGAGATTAGGGCTGAGATGAAGAGGGTGAGGTAGACCATACTTCTATATCCAAAATTATTATGATTATAAATTCCCTAGCTTTTGCTTTTCGGAATTTCATTTTTTTCCTTTCAAGGTTTACTAATTAAAAATCACTATTTATTTTAATAGAAGTTTAGTGTAATTTTTTATGAAAATAAACTACAAATCATTAACATCAAAATAGTAAAAAGGCTTCTTCTCCACAATCTCCAACTCATGGTCTAAAGCCTCCAAAAGCCTAACAAAAACTTGTAGTGAAACCTTATCTATCTCTCCTTTTTCTAGTTTAGAGAGGGTTTGACGCGTAATCCCACAACGCTTTGCAACCTGCTCTTGTGTTAGTTTTTTAGCTTTTCTTAGCTCTTTTATGGTGCTACCTATTTTATAAAATTCCATTTGAAATATCCTTATAGGTTTTTGTTAGATTCTCATTAAGAGAAAAATCTAAAATCTTTAAAAACTTCTCTCCAAAGGCTCTAAAATCTGGATTGTTTGGAATGTACTCTACAATCTCTTGTCGTATTAGCTTAACTGCCTCTAAACATAGGTTAAACTCATCTTTAGCCTCTTTTTTATTTAGCAGACAAAAGTTTGTTCCAAAAGAGAGTAGCTCCTCTTGGTTAAGCCACACCTTTTTACCACCAAGCATAAGAGCAGGTTTATCTTTTGGTAAATATATAACACTGTTTACCACATCATAAGCAGGTGCTAAAAATCGCTCTTTTTTATCAGCTGTGTAGAGTACCCCAAAGTTTTTTAAGTGTGCGTCACCATTTTTAAGTAGATAGTTCAGTACCGTCATCTTAAAAAAGGCTCTAAGGTCTTGCTCTTTTTGCGTACTTATTTTAGCAATAGCTTTTGTAATCTGTTCATAACTTCCACTATATTTTTTCTCTTTGTTAAATCCAAAAAGAACACAAAACTCCTCAAAACCATAAAAACTATCATCTCCTTTTTGGTAGGTAAATTTCTCCATAACAAAGAGCTTTTTACTCTTGCTCAACCAAAATTTAGGTGTTACAACTTTTGCATGATTTAATGCCCTCATGCAAAAATACTCATTCTCTGCTAGGTGTGGATACTCTTGTGAAAAACTCTTTACAATATAGGCTCGTGTAGCAAGAGCAGTTTTCTCTTTTAGTTGTGCTAAAACCTTTGGTTGTACCCCTGCAATAGCAGATTGATGTAAAAAGTTTTCAACCAAATGAGCAAAAAGGTTTCCCTCTTTGTCCTCTAAAATCTCCTCTAGTTCAAAAACTCTATTGGAATTTTTAGTATCGTTACTGTAGGTCAAGTAGCCTTCAATAGAGCGAGAAAGATGAGAAAAGAGCAAAAAATCATCTATCTTTCCATACTCTTTAATAAGTAAGTTTTTAAGTAACTCAAACAAGTACCCCTCTGGCATACTCATATCAAAAATAGGGTGTAGATGATAGTAAGAGAGATAACTTTTACTACTATAAGGCATGGTCAATGAGATAGGGTTGTTATGGGTATAGTTAAAGATAAACTCTTTAGAGGAGTCATTGTAGTCAAGTACTCCTGATGGATTTTTATTGGCAAATATCTTTAGCATAGAGTCTCTTTTGTTAGTTTTATTTTACATTCTATCATTTTTTATTTAAAAAGTAAAGTGTAGTTAACTTTTGTTTATTGTATGTTGCAACAATAGATATACTTTTTAACGCTCTCTACATCACCTTAACAGACTCAACAACCTCACCACTCTCAACACAATAAGCACTCAACTTTCCATAACCACTAATGTGAGCAAAACAGCACCCTGTATCAACAATGGCATACTCTTTAGTAATCTTTACACCATGTTTTTGTGGTGTATGTCCATAAACATTAAAAATATTAGCCTCTTTATTTACCTCTGTCTCTCGATTCCACATAACCTCATAGGCAAACTCCTTTTCTATGCTTTTGTCATGTCGCAGATGCCAAAGGTGAGATATATGACTGTGAGAGACCACTACCTTTTTGCCTGATGGGTGTTTAGCATCAAGCTCAATATATATAGGCAAATCACGCATCCACAAAGCATCTTCCCTTAACTGCTTCATGCCCTCAATATTATCATGAACAAATCTATACTTTCCGTCTCTATCAAGGGTAACTAAACCATACGAAAGATAGGTAGCCATACGGCTACTCTCTTTTATACAGCGTGGATTTAGAGTAGAAAGTTTACTTTTATGCTCTAAAAACTCTATAAAGGGTTCAGCACATTTACTTACTGTATTCTCATGGTTACCTTTTACTACTTGGTAGCCTTTTTCACGAACCAATGCAACTACTTCTCTACTTTGCAATCCTCTATCTATTAAATCTCCTACAAAGATAAGTTTTGCATCTTTTGGGAGCTTTTCTACTAGAGCCAAAAGTGTTTTGTACTCTCCGTGAACATCGCCTATGATGTAGTGTTTTTTCTCTTTCATCTTTTTTCCTTGTATCGTTTTAAGACTATTTACATGCCTCAAATCTTTGTTTTAGTAGTATCTCTCCATTGCTATTAGACTCCTCAATTAAATTACCATACTTGTCATATTTGTAGTAATTTGAATCAATATACTGTAAATTCTTATTTGGATTATGAATAGAGTACTCATACCTATCTATTTTGATTAAACGTCCTAACTCATCATATTTATGGTAATATGAAGTACGTATTATTAACTTCTTATACTCTTTAGTAGAATATCTACTTTCATTCTCTTTAATCAAATGCCCTGACTCATCGTAACTGTATTCAAATACTCTATAATAACTTGGGTCAATTTTTTTTATAAGTTGTCCCTTTTTGTTGTATTTATATTCATAGTTAGAGAACTCTCCATTTGTAAAAAGTAATTTTGGATTAGATTGAATAAATTTATGTTTTACAGATAGTAAGTGATTTTGCTTGTCGTAAAGGTTAATAACCTGAACGTCATAGTATAGTTCATCATTTACATAAACAAGCTCATGGTTTACATTACCCTGTTCATCATAATCATAGTGATATTGAAATGTCATAGAATTACCTTCTATTGTCTTATCTATAAGATGGTTATTTTCATCATAATTCATAGTTTTAGTAGTAACAATTTCGGGAGGAATATCTTGATAATCCTTATCTGGGTAGTTTTGAATAGCGTCAGGGGTCTTTGTCATCTCCTCTTGATACCTCTTAGTAACACTTTTAATAAGATTTCCTCTCTCATCATAACTCAAAAAAAGTTTTTGATTCAGTTTTTCCATCTTGATTTTTATCAGTTGTTATAGTTTTCACATGACCAAACTTATCAAAAGTATAATTCTCAAAATAGTGATAGCTTTTTTCAAGTCCAACCAAACACATCTTTGGAGAGGTTGTCTCATTGGTCTCATTTTGTTTATTTGATTTAGATGGTTTATGGACAATAGGCTTTTTTGTTTTCACCTCTTTAACTACTGTAGTGTTTTGTTCACTTGGTAAAGGCTCTGTTTTCTTCTTCTTAACTGTTAC
>JALVEV010000073.1 GCA_027030605.1 Campylobacteraceae bacterium
TAAATTATAGAAATAGTCTGAAATAGTCTTTGCCTCACCTTGGGGAAAAGATAAGATAACCGATGAGGCGAAGTTGGCAAGGGGATTGATGTAGTTTTAACTAAAAACTAACCTGCATCCCCAAATACCCAAAAGTAGCCCTCAATTGGCTACTCTGTACCTCATACCCAACCGAGCCGATAAAGGCTAAGCCCTCATAAAATTCATGAAGATAACCTAGATTTACAAGCAATCTATCTTTAGCCTCTAGCTCCTCTTCCCAATACCCCTCAAGGTAGTAGCTACTGCTCTCTTGCTCATACTCCAAGTAGGAGCCAAACTCACTATGGCTCTGCTCTCCTAGAGGTTTTAGATAGGTTAAGTTACTCACTAAGCTCAAATTTTCACTTAATTTAAAACGCATAGGCAACATCATCTCCCAACTGTTGGACTCTTTAAACAGACTATCGTTAGCATAAAAAATATAGTGTGGGTAGAGTGCTATAGAGAATATATCGTTACAATAGAAGTTATACTTTAAAGCAATCTCAGTTGCCCCAAAGTCATTTTGCCCTCCCTCCCACATATAGCCACTTTCAACGGTAAATTGAACATTTGGGAAAATACCATAGTTAAAATCAACAATAGGAATAGTTAAGGTTCTACTCTCCCCTCGTTCAAACTCAGAAGCAAAGTTAATCTCAAACTCTCCATAATCAGGAACATCAGGGTCATCACTTAACATTGGAGGACCTGCATAGAGTAGTAAGGGTAGAAATAGAATAATTTTTTTGAGCATGGGAACTCTCTTTTTTGACGAATTATAACAAAATTAATACTTAAAAAATTTCCGTTATAATAGAATTAAAGGAGTTATTTATGGGAAATTTAGCTTTACGGTTTTTCTCTATCTCTTTGGGAATTCTTCTTCTTTTTCACGGTATGCACAAGCTTCTGCATGATACCCAACAGATACAACAGATGATTATAGATACCTACTCTCCTGCTCATCATTTTGGATTTTGTGGGTTCTGTATGGGTGAGTTTATGCAACGTACCATACCTACTGATTTTTATACACTCAATATGGTAGCCGTTATCTTTTTTGCTTATCAGGATTCACTCTTAAGCCTAAAAGCGAATGGAGCTTGGGCTGTAGAGATACCTATGCTCTATTTGGTGATTGCTATTACCTTGATGTTGTTTAAAACTTCTCTGCCCTCTCTCTCAAAACAAAAATAGCTTAAAAGAGAAGAGATACTCTTTTAAGCTTTGCGAGTAAATAGAGAAACTAATTATTCTTGAGGATGCTCAACACATCTAACTCTATAGTTCCACGCCGTACCAAGCTGTTCTCCTGAAACTTGAACTGTCATAGTATCAGAAGCACCTTTAGTAAATAAACTATATGAATGTAATGTTCCAGGTCCAGCTAAGACTTCTCCATTTGGAGCATAACTACCTCTCCATCCAGAATCAAGAACTACATTACCTACAGGGTAATTAACTTTAAATTTATCTGGAATAGAGTATGCTTCAAATTCAAAGTCAAATGTTGCACCTTGAGGAATCTCACTAATATCCCAACTATCAAAAGTACCAGCAGAGCCACCAGAGTTTGCTACTGACCAAGTATCACAAACACTTAATACTTTATTACGTATCATATTTGCACTAATAATAACAGTATCAGGAAGACTATCTACTTGACCATCATTAACCACTAATTGGAATTCATAATCTCCAATTTCATCAGCTACAAATGTTGGATTAACTACTGTTGCATTACTCAATACAGCATTACTTCCAGCTGGTTTACTTACCATTGTCCATAAATATGTTAATGAATCACCATCAGGGTCACTACTTCCACTTCCATCTAATGCTACAACTGTACTCTCCTCTACAGCCTTATCTACTCCAGCATTTGCAATTGGTGCTTGATTTTCATGAGATACAGTAGATAAAGAAATATCATCTACTCTACCAGAACCTCTAATAAAAAATCCATTAACAGAGAGTATAGGATTATCAGGTACAAATGCATTCCAATCTGACTCTAAATCTCTTGTAAAAGTATGCCAAGTCCCATCTATACTATCTGCACCTAAACCATACTGAACTTTTCCTCCACGGATTATACCTTGCATATCATCACTATGGTTAGTATAGGTCAAGTATCTATTTCCATTTTTTGTTAGGATTGAAACATATATTCTAAACTCTTCATTATACTTCATTGACCATTGAAGTTGTCTCTCTGTAGTATTATTCCAAGCATCAGTTTCACCTCTTCCATTTCGGTTACCTAAACGGTATCCTGTCTCTTTCCCATTACCTATTAACTGAATAACTCGGCTACCTCGTTCACTATCTTCTACATTTATGACACTTGAATCTACTGTATCTCCATAGATAACCCAACCTGTTGTTGCATTATCCTCAGCATCTTCATAGATTGTTGCACATATTGGTAGAGTCCATAACACTAAACTAACTACCAAAACATCTTTTAAGAATTTTTGCTTAATCCTCATTTTCAATCCTTTTCGTTAACATAAATTTAGTAAAAGTATTATAAAATATTTTACCAGATTTAAATTATAACATATTATTGCTTTTTATATTATAATTTGTTTTTTTTAGTTTTAATTATTTAAATATAAATAATATTACTCTAATTAATATATCTAACTTAAATAGAACTAAATATTATACTTTTCTCTCAAAACAAAAGTAGCTTTTGATACGACTCTACCATTAATCTGAACCTCTATTCGATGTTCACCTTGGTAGAGTTTTCGAGTGGTCATATTGGCTCTAAAGGGGTGTCTCTTTTTTAAGGTCACAGACTCCCCTGCTTCTAAAGTTAATCTTTTGAGTTTATGGACTTTTGGTGAGTATTTACCTACTTTGGTTAAAAAGAAGATGGTGTAGTCTACCATGAGTTTTGTCTCCTCTTTTGCCTCTAGGTGAAGTTCAAAATTTAATGCCTCACCAATCTGAACCGTTGTTTTCGCAATAGAAAATCTTGTTAGCTCTACTTTTGGATTTTGCTTATAGCCTAAAAGAGCCAATGCCTCTACACTCCCCTCTTTTACTAAGGTACGCAGAGCATGATTGACTATAAACTCCATCTCTTTTTGGGACTGTTTTTTAGAGGCTCTCCACCGTTTTAGAGTCTCTAATACTAAAGGAGCGTCCACTTTGGCAATGTCATTTAAATGATTCGCAACTGAACGTGTCACATAGCGAGTTTGGTCACCATAGAGCAACTCTAAAAGCTCTAACGGTTCATGGTAGTCAATGGTCAATCTCTTCGCCCACGGAAGCTTAGGGCGTAACCCCTCAGAGGCTAACCGACGTTGATGATAGTTTTTAGACAAGGCACAACGCTTTAACATATCTAAACTCTCTTTTGGAAAAGCATTAATAAAGTCACGAATAGCAAACTCTACGGAAAAGCGTTTGGTTATCTCGGCTAACGCATCTAATGAAAGCTCTAAATACTCTTTGTTGCACCCATAGAGCATAATAAACTTACCATAAGGAGCATAGATAAAGTCTCCAAAATCATCATCGTTAAGGGTTGGGTCAAGTTCAGGTGGGAGGGCTTTTAAAATGATATTAACTGCTGTTTCATAGTCACTCGGCAGATAGGTTTTTAACATCCTAGCGATGTGGGTAATACGAGCTTTTAACTCTAACTCTACAAAGGCACTTACCACCTCTGATTCAAACTCTTTTTGTTGGAAAGTGGGGTAAGCACTCTTTAGCTCATTTGCAAGAAGATGAACCTTTTTTGGGTTAAAGAGTTCATCTTTTAGGGAGAATTTTTCGGACATTTTTTGCCTTTTATTATATTTGATTCTGTTTAGAAAATATTTTGGATTTGTAGGCATTATAAATATGGGCAGACACGGAGGTCGCCCCTACATGTTGTTGAGGTTAAAAAAATATTTTTAATAGAT
>JALVEV010000074.1 GCA_027030605.1 Campylobacteraceae bacterium
TCAACCACTACTTTATCAAAAGATTTAAAAAGCTCTTTTGTTAAGCTCAATCTCTCCTCAGTAGTAAAATAAGATACTGTTTTAAAAGGGTTTAAAAAAGTAGGAACTACGACTAATCGGTCTATCTTTAAAACTTTTAATGCCTCTTTGACCACGCTTTTATGTCCAAAGTGTGGAGGGTCGAAACTACCTCCAAAAAGTGCAATGGTTTCTAACTTCTCTTTAAACAACAAATAACCTCTATTTATGTAACATATAAGCAATTTTAACATATTAAACTAAAGGGGTATATAAAATGGCTGTAAAAGTTGCAATCAATGGACTAGGACGAATAGGGAGATGTGTAGCAAGAATTATTGCTGATAGAGATGATATTGAGCTAGTAGCAGTTAATGCTAGTGGAGCAGAGAATATTATTGAGTATGGATTAAAATATGATTCAGTTCATGGAACACGAAAAGATGTATCTGTAAAAGATGGATTTGTAAATATTGGGGATACAAAAGCAAAACTCTTTTCAGAGCGTGACCCTGCAAAGATTGGATTTGCTGATTGTGGAGCAGAGCTTGTTTTAGAGTGTACAGGAGCATTCTTAACAAAAGAGTCTGTTCAGCCTTACCTTGACAATGGAATTAAAAAGGTAGTCTTCTCTGCTCCTGCAAAAGATGATACTGCTACCTTCGTCATTGGTGCAAATGAGAGTGACTATGCAGGTCAAGCCATTGTCTCTAATGCCTCTTGTACCACCAATGGTCTAGCTCCTGTTGCTAAAGTTTTAGATGATGCCTTTGGAATTGAATCTGGACTTATGACTACTATTCACAGCTACACAGGTTCTCAACCTATCTTAGATTCAAAACATAAAAAAGACCCAAGAAAGGGTCGAAGTGGAGCTACAAACCTAGTACCAACAACTACAGGTGCAGCTAAAGCGATTGGAAAAGTTTTACCTAATTTAGCAGGAAAGATAAATGGTCAAGCGATTCGTGTTCCTACTCCTGATGTCTCTATGGTTGATTTAACAGTAAACCTTAAAAAAGAGGTAACAGTAGAGGAGGTACAACAAGCCTTTAAAGATGCAAGTGAAGGGTCTCATAAAGGTATATTGGGTGTTGACCTAGAGTATCGTGTCTCACAAGACTTTGTAGGTGAAGAGCAAAGTACCGTTGTAGCAATGGATACTATTCAAGTGATTGATGGCAATATGGTTAAAGTTTTATCTTGGTATGACAATGAGTGGGGTTACTCGGCTCGTCTTGTAGATATGGCTGTTCATGTAGCAAAAGGAGCCTAAGTTGAAAACAATTAAAGATATTGATATTGATGGGAAAAGAGTATTTATTCGTTGTGACTTTAATGTTCCCAAGGATGATGATGGAAACATTACTGATGACAGAAGAATTCGTGGAGCATTACAGACCATTCGTTACTGTTTAGACCGTGACTGTAAAGTTATATTGGCTTCACACTATGAGCGTCCTGAACCTGGAAAATATGAAGAGAAGTTCTCACTTAAACCTGTAGCACAGAGACTCCATACTCTACTTAAACTTGCAGATAACATTACTCTTGCTAAAGATGTTGTAGGAGAGGATGCTAAAGCCAAAGCAAAGGCGCTTAGTGCTGGTGATGTATTGGTCTTAGAAAATCTACGTTATGAAGCTGGTGAGACCAAGAATGATGTTGAGTTTGCTAAAGAGTTAGCCTCTATGGTAGATGTCTATATTAACGATGCATTTGGTGCTTGTCATAGAGCTCATGCCTCTATTGATGCTATGGCTCGTCTTTTTGATAAAGATACTAAAGCAGCAGGTTTTCTTCTTAACAAGGAGGTAACTTTTTTTGATAAAACCTTAGAGAACCCTATTCGTCCATTTGTCGCAGTAGTTGGTGGTTCAAAAGTTTCAGGTAAACTTGAAGCTCTACGACAACTACTTGACAAAGTAGATAAAGTGATTATTGGTGGAGGAATGGCATTTACTTTCCTCAAAGCTCAAGGGTACGAGATTGGGAACTCATTGGTAGAAGATGACCTACTTGATGAAGCACGAACAGTTATGATTAAAGCTAGAAAAAAAGGTGTAAAGTTCTACCTCCCTGTTGATGTAATTGTAGCTCCTGAGTTTTCAGAAAATACCCCTGTTAAGTTTGTAACTTTCCAAGAGATTCCAGAGGGCTGGATGGGACTAGATATTGGTCCTGCCTCTTCAAGACTCTTTAGAGAGGTACTATCTGATGCTCAAACCATTCTTTGGAATGGACCAAT
Source organism: Campylobacteraceae bacterium (assembly GCA_027030605.1). Classification (GTDB taxonomy): domain Bacteria; phylum Campylobacterota; class Campylobacteria; order Campylobacterales; family Sulfurovaceae; genus UBA1140. The sequence goes on from JALVEV010000074.1 coordinate 2,267, forward strand.
GGGTGTTTACGAAATGGAGAAGTTTGCTAAAGGAAGTATAAAGATGTCACACAACATTGCTGACACTCACGCAACAACCATTGTTGGTGGTGGAGATACAGCAGATGTTGCTCTAAGAGCAGGAGATGTTGATGAGATGACCTTTGTAAGTACAGGTGGTGGAGCAAGTCTTAACCTCTTAGAGGGTAAAACACTCCCAGGAATAGAAGCACTTAAAGCATAATTTGTAGGGTGTAGTCCCCGACTACACCGTCAAATATAAACGGAAATACTTATAATATTTCAAATACAATAAAACGGTGTAGTAGTCGGGGACTACACCCTACAGAAAAAGGAGTCCAATGATATACGCAGCAAATTTTAAAACCAACCATACAAGAGAGACAACAAGAGAGTATCTAACAAAACTTCAACTTCAACTCTTCAAAAAAAATCCAAACGATAAGGTCTATGTTTTTCCACCTCTTACAGCCCTAGATGACTACCAAAGTAACGATGTAACTATTGGTGTACAAAATGCTTATCCTGTTAAAAACGGTGCATTTACAGGAGAGGTTGGCTTAGAGCAACTTGCAGAGTTTAATATTAACACCATTTTAATTGGTCACTCTGAAAGACGTGATATTTTAGGTGAGTCACAAGAGTTTATAGCCAAAAAGTTTGACTTTTTTAAAGAGCAAGGTTTTGAGATTATCTACTGTATTGGTGAGTCTTTAGAGATTAGAGAGCAAGGACTTGATGCTGTTATGGAACATTTGGTTTCACAATTTGAGGGGATTGACACTACTTATGATAACTTTGTAGTAGCCTATGAGCCTATTTGGGCAATTGGAACAGGACGAACAGCTTCTGTTGAAGAGATTACTCAGACACATAATGCTCTTAAAAAAGTCGTAGATAAACCTCTTCTTTATGGTGGTTCTGTAAAAGGTTCAAATATTAAAGAGATAGCAGAGATTGAAAATGTAGATGGTGTTTTAGTTGGTGGTGCTTCGCTTAAGACAGATACTTTCTTAGAGCTAGTTTTACACTCATAATTCGTAGGGTACGTTTCCTAACATACCGTCAAAATAAAATCCAAAATGATAAAACGTTTCAAATGTTAGGAAACGCACCCTACAACAAATATTTTACAACAACGGCAAATGCTCATTCCCTACCCAAACCAAAAGCAGATAAACTAGCATCGTTACCAAAGGTGCAACCAAAGCCAACCAAACAAATTTTCCTTTTAAAACATAGTAGATTGTAGCCCCATAAGCAAAAATAATCGCTACAATATGTGTTAAGAAAAGAGGAGCAATAGAACGCATAATATTTCCCATAATAGATAAACTAATAACTACTAAAAGTAATAGAGAAGAGATAACTACTTTTTTAACATCTCCATCTCTTCTAAACATAATATAGATAAATGCTATAGTAATTAAAGGTAATAGAACTACTAAAAACTTCATAACTAAATCTTTTCAACAACCTCAATACCTAAAATCTCCAACCCTTTTTTAATAACAGCACCTGTCAATATAGAAAGTTGAAGACGGCTCATCTTAATATCCTCTTTGATATCCTCTTTTAAAATAGGATTTAACTCATAGAACTTCATAAAGAGCGTTACAAGGTCATAAAGGTAGGAAGTAATGGTGTGAGGTGTCGCTTCAATAGATGCTTTTATTAAAGTATCTTCAAACTTTAAAAGCATAACAGCTAAACGGTGCTCTATCTCATCACCAATAATTATCTCTCCACTCACCTCTGCATTGTGTTTACGTAAAATCGACTGAATTCTAGCATAGGCATACTGCATATACAAAGAGGTATTCCCCTCAAATGAGAGCATCTTGTCCCAGTTGAAGATGTAGTTTGACTCACGGCTAATGCTCAAATCAGCATACTTTACAGCCCCAATACCAATGGCTTTTGCAACAGCATCTAACTCCTCATCGCTATGAACATCTCGGTCTTTAATAGCATCTTTTGCACGAACTACTGCCTCATCTAAAAGGTCAACAAGCTTAATGACTCCACCATCTCTAGTTTTAAATGGTTTTCCACCTTTATCCATCATAGTTCCAAAACCAATATGCTCTAAAGATACATCTTCTCCTACTAAACCTGCCATCTTAGCAATAGTAAAGACCTGTTTAAAGTGTTGAGCTTGTCTTGCATCAACCACATAACAGATACGTTTGGCTTGTAACACATTGGCTCTAAAGTAGAGTGCTGCCAAATCAGTTGTAGCGTACAAGAACCCACCATCACTCTTTTGTACAATAATTGGGTTCTCATCGCCCTCTAAAAAGACACACTCAGCACCATTAGAGGTGGTTGAGATATTTTTCTCTTTAAGTCTCTCTATTATTTGTGGAAGTTGGTCATTATAGAAACTCTCAGCACGAACATCATCACGTGTTAGGTTAACCCCTAACTTCTCATAAACCTCTTCACAGTGTCCTAATGAAGCGTTAATAAAGCTCTGCCAAAGCTCTAAGCAGTGTTCATCTCCACTCTGAATTTTCACCACATACTCACGAGCTTTATTGGCAAACGCTTCACTCTGGTCAAACCGAACTTTTGCATCTTTATAAAACTGCTCTAAATCTTTTAGCTCTTGGGTGTTTCCATCGGTATTTTGCTCTTCAAGGTAAGCAATAAGCATTCCAAACTGTGTACCCCAATCTCCAATGTGGTTTTGACGAATCACCTCATCACCCAAGAACTCTAAGAGTGTAGCAAGAGTATCACCAATGATTGTTGAACGCAGATGTCCCACATGCATCTGTTTTGCCATGTTTGGACCAGAGTAGTCAACCACTACACGTTTAGGCTCCTCTACAAAACCTACCCCTACTCTTTTATCCTCTAAAATCTCTGTAGTAACTTCGGCTAACCACTCATTGTTCAACCAAATATTAATAAACCCAGGACCTGCCACCTCAACTTTAGAGACCATACCTGTTGTATCAATATGCTCAACAACTTCACTTGCAATCTCTCTAGGATTACGCTTTAGCTCTTTTGCTAGTCTCATAATACCATTAAATTGGTAGTCTCCAAACTCGGGTTTGGTTGCATCTGAGATGACAATTTCATCGGCTTGAATGTTAGCACTCTTTAAGGCTTGTTCTATAATTTTACTAAGTTCTGATTTGATTTTCATAAATATTCCGTAGATAATGTAGTATGTATTAATAATATAGACATAATATCACCAATACTTCAAAGAGAAGAGTTTTTTTCTTTTTCATCCATCTGCAATAGCAGACGCTCAGCGTTTGAAAAAGGGAAAAACTCTTCTCTTTGAAGTAGTATCATCTTTATGCATTCCCAACGAGGACGTTGGGAACGAGAAAAAGCATTAAGCTTGTTTAGTAGCCTCTTTACCTTCAGTAGCACTCTCTTTTGTTGACTCTTTAATCTCTTTTACAGAATCTTTAGCATCAGCTACTGTTTCGTCATCTTTTACAGCATTTTTAAAATCTTTAATACCTTTACCAAGACCCTTTGCTAACTCTGGTATCTTTTTACCCCCAAAAAGTAAGATAACCACTCCGACGATAACGGCTAATTCTATTCCACCTGGCATATTGTAAATCCTTTAATCTATGTTTCTTCACTTCAAAAGGAAGATTATTTTCAAGATTATACTCTATTTTGGTTAATTATCCCAAGTTTTAACGAAATTTTCCAACTCTTGGCTACTTTGTTTCAATCTTGCAGCGTTCGCAATCGTAGCAAACTCTTTAGAGGCTTTTGGAATCTCATCGTTAATAATAACAAAATCAAACTCCTTTACTGCCTTAATCTCCTCTTTAGCATTCTCTAAACGACGCTCAATAATCGAAGTATCATCAGTTGCACGAGCATAGAGTCGTTTTTCAAGTTCACTCAATGTTGGAGGAGTAATAAAAGCAGAAGTTACATAGTCACCCATCTTTGCACGAACTAAACGGTGTCCTTGAACATCAATATCAAAGATAACTAGTTTTCCCTCCTCTAGAGCCTCTTTTACAGGTTTTAATGAAGTTCCATAATAGTTACCATGAACAGTAGCATACTCTAAAAAATCACCTGCTTTAATACCCTCTTCAAACGTTTCATGAGTTACAAAGTAGTAGTCAACTCCATCCTCTTCACCCTCTCTAGGCTTTCTAGTTGTTGTAGAGATAGAGAAGTAGTACTCCCCTATCTCATCACTTGCATGATTGATAATGGTACTTTTACCTGCCCCTGAAGGGCCAGAGAGAACAAGAATCGCTCCTTGCATTATTTGGCTTCTGGAAATTTAATATTAATATTAACTTCTGCACCTGCAAGAAGTTCACGAAGAGCTCCTACAGAAAGAGAGGATAGAGACTCTACAAGAGCATTTGACTCTACTAAAGGTGAATCCTCTTCTTTCTCTTCTTTCTTTTTAGATTTTTGCTCTTTCTCTTCCTCTTTCTCTTCACTATCTCTAACAATCATAGGTGGTGTCATTAAATCATCTAATGTCATCTCTTCTGTTGTCTCTTCTGTTAACAGCCCTTTAATGTTCTCTACTTCACTCTTATCTAGTATTTTTGTCTCTGTCATATTCGCTTCTATCTTCTCTTCAACTTTATCTTTCTCTACTATCTCTTCAGCTAATGCTTCTATTTTCTCTTTATCATCTTCTAAAACCATTAGTGGTTCCTCCTCTAGTATTAGAGGAGCCTCCTCTTTTTTAAGTTCATCTAATTTTAACTCATCGGTATTGGATTCAAAATCTAAAATTTCACTACTTGGTATTACCTCTTTTGCAAAAAGTTCATCATCTAAAGTTAGTTTATCATCACTAATATCAAGGTCAAATAGCTCTTCATCTTTTTTAGAAACTTTATCGTTACTACTACTCTCTTCTTGCTCTACAAAAAGATCATCATCAAGTGTATTAATTTTTAAAGGAAATGCCTCTTCAAGCTTCTTATCAAAACTATCTTCTGTTTTAGCGACAACTGGTTCATCTTTAATCTCAACTAACTCATTAAGTTCAAAAAGCTCCTCTGGTTCTGATACTTTAGGCTCATCTAAAATATTAAAATGCTCCTCTTCTTCCTGCTCCATCTCTTCAACTGAACGAATAACAGCAGAGACTTCAGAAGGTAAAAAAGGTTTTAAGATAGTAAGGTCAAATAGCGACTTATCTTCCTCATCTCCTTCAGCATAAAAAAGTACTGATTTCTTTACTTTTAACTGCTCTTTTATAATATCATTAACATCTTTTGTCAATGAGTCTGCATCTACAAATACTATGTCATATCCACTACTGCTTAGCTCTGTAACCTCTTGAATTTCATCTATAGCAATATTCTCTTTTCTAGCACTTAGTGCTGTTAATCTTGATACTACTGGATTATTGTTTATTAATAATATTTTCATTTTTACTCCATAGTTGTAACTGGTGTGTTATATTTTATTGGCAATTCTAGTATAATTCCCGTTTAATTAAGATTAATCAAGTTTTCATATTAAAATAATATTATTTTTAACTATTAATTATAATGCTCTTAAATATATTTCAACCTTTTAAACCTCCCCTTTGTTAAAATATAATCTTACCTATTAAATCACTTCAAAGTTCTTAAAAAGCTATAGTTGTTATAATGGCAAAAAAATTCCCCCATATAAGGATATGCATGTCAACATACATTTTTGGACATACCACCCCTGACTCTGACTCTATTGTTGGAGCCCACTCACTCTCCTATCTGAAGAATCAACTTGGAGAAGATTGTACCCCTACCCGTCAAGGAGAGATTAACCCTGAAACAGCCTTTATTTTAGAGAAGTTTGGTTTTGAAAAACCAATACTTAAGACCAACTATGCAGGTGAAAAGGTTTACCTTATTGACTTTATGGAGCGTTCTCAAAGCCCTGAAGATATTGATGAAGCAACTATTTTAGGTATTGTAGACCACCATAAATTAGGTGACTTAAAAACAGATGCACCACTAGAAATGTGGGTACGACCTGTTGGTTGCTCTAACACCATTGTTAAGCAGATGTTTGACTACTACAATGTAGAGATTCCAAAAGATTTAGCTGGTATGATGATGTGTGCTATTTTATCGGACACCGTTATTTTTAAATCTCCTACTTGCACCAAAGAGGATACTAAAGCAGTAAAAGAACTGGCAGAGATTGCAGGTATAGATGACCCAAAAGCACTTGGAATGGAGATGTTTATTGTCAAATCAGATGTACTCAATGAGACAAAAAGAGCTTTAGTTCTTAGAGACTTTAAAGATTTTAATATGGGTGGCAACAAAATTGGTGTTGGACAACTAGAGGTTGTTGACCTCTCAGTCTTTGATGATATGAAAGAGGAGCTTTTTAAAGCAATGGCAGAGATAAAAACTGAGGGTGAACGTCACTCTGTACTACTTCTTTTAACTGATATTATGCAAGAGGGTTCTCAACTTTTGGTCTTAAGTGATGATAATAGCAAAATAGAGAGTGCTTTTGACGTTACCTTAGAAAACAATCAAGTTTGGCTTCCAAAGGTAATGAGTCGTAAAAAACAAGTAATTCCATTCTTAGAAAAAGAGTTTTAAGCTAATTTTTTCTGTTATTTTGATAAATATCAATATTCTTTTTTGTTTACTTTGCTATGATTATAAGAAATTACATAGCAGGGTAAATTTATGCTTCAACTTTCAACATTTACAAAGATAAAAGAGTTCTACTTTTTATCGCAACCCCATCAGCCATTTTTTATTTTGGCATTTATCAATGCTATCATCTCTATGATATTTTTTGCACTCTTTTTTGAAGGTATTTTATCACCTATTGTTCCTGCAAAATATTATCATGCTTATAGTTTTCTCTATCTATTTTTTACACCAGCTTTTTTTGCTTTTTTGTTTACTACGTTTCCTAGATTTTCAACAACAGAACCTATTTTGCAAAAAGAGTACCTTCGTGTCTTTATCTACTACAGTGTAGGTTCAATTATTACTCTTTTGGGTACATTTATCTCTATTCCACTTTTAAGTACAGGGATGCTTCTTAGCTTCATTGGTCATATATTAGCACTTAAAATACTTCTTCACATCTATAAAATATCACCTCAAAAAGAGAAATTTGACCAACTTTGGATTTTAGTTGCTATGAGTTTTGGAGTTCTTGCACACTTCATATTTCTCATTACTTTATGGGTTCCACAACTCTACCTTTTCTCAGTTCAAGTAGCAATCTATCTCTACCTCTTTTTGCTTATATTTACTGTTGCTCAACGAATGGTTCCTTTTTTCTCTCATGCACCTATAGAGAAGCATATTGAGCGTTTTAAAGTGATTGTAGGGCTACTTGGCTTACATATTTTACTAGAGCTTACACAGTATAACTCTTCATTTTTAGTAGATTTTCTTTTAGCCTATCTTTTTGCTAGAGAGTTAAAAAGATGGAAACTCCCTTTTCCAAATGAAAACCCACTTATTTGGATTTTACATATTGCTCTATTTTGGATACCCATTGCCTTCCTACTCTCTTCTATTACAAGTCTTTTAGGGCTTATCTATGGTAGTAGTTTTCTCTACCTTGGTATTCACTCATTGGCATTAGGCTTTTTCTTAACCATGCTTATTGGTTTTGGAACACGTGTTACCATTGGGCATTCAGGGAATATGATGAGAGCAGACAACTATACAAAATATCTATTTTATGGTACACAAGTAGTAGTAGTTTTACGAATTCTAACCTCATTAACTGATAACTTTATGATATTTTTTCACCTCTCCGTTGTAGCTTGGTTACTACTTTTAGGAGCATGGGGGTATCGTTTTTTTACAGTATTAATCTTTGGGAAGAAGTTAAATTAAACTTCTTCTTTTTTAGATTAATTTAGAAATTAAAATTATTTAAGTAATATAAGAGTGTATAATAATATACATAATATCTTATATGGAGAACTTCAATGATTAAACAGAGCCTTCTTTCCCTTACAATATTTAGCCTAATTAGTACAACAGCTTTAGCTGTTGATTTAACAAAATGTGTCGGTTGTCATGGTAAACATTTTGAAAAACCTGCTATGAATATATCTAGGATTGTTAAAGACCTAAAAGCCGAAGAGATTCGTCAAGCACTCAAAGGATATAAAGAGGGGTCTCATGGTGGTAGTATGAAAGATGTAATGAATAATCAAATATCTAAATTTACCGATGATGAGATAGAAGAGATTATTAAAATCATTACAACAGGAAATATAGAGAAAAATATAGATATAGAGAATAACCAAACTAAGCAAGAAGAGACTACAACTATAGAAGTTAATACCGATAGATGTATTAGTTGTCATGGTCTAATGTTTGAAAAGTCTGCTATGGGGTACTCTAGAATTGTAAATCAGATGTCAAAAGAGGATATTATAGCTTCTCTAAATGGCTATAAAAATGGTACCTATGGAGGACATATGAAAGCACTAATGGCAAATCAAGCAACTAAACTCTCTACAGAAGAGATAAATGCATTAGCAGAGACAATAACAAATATGTCAGAGTAATTTTAAAGGTGGTACACTCAAAGGGATTCGAACCCCTGACCTACGGTACCGCAAACCGTTGCTCTATCCAGCTGAGCTATGAGTGCATCATTTTCTGTGAGGTCGGAATTATAGCAAAAAATTCTGTTGATTACAAGATTAATCAACAGAATTTCTCCAATTGTCTGCTTTTTTTAGATTATGAAACTTTAAAACCATCTCAATTTTTGCTCTTGGAATGTTTAATGACTCTTCTATCTCTACTAAATCCTTCCCCTCTTCATAGAGTGCAATGATTTTTTGTTTTACATTTTCCTCTTCAGGAACCTCCTCTTCCTTTTTAGAGTTCTCTTCTAACTCCTCTAAACGCTCTTGAAGTTGAACTACTTTTGCCTCTAAAAGAGCTACACTCTCTTGCTGTTCATCCTGTTTTACTTTTGTAAGAATCAAATAAAATAAAATACCAACCACACCTACAAATGAAAAAAGAGAAAATATAAACTGTAACTGTTCTGCACCCATTAGAGTACCTCCAAAATAATTAAAAATAGAAACAGTATGCCCAAATAGCCATTAACGGTAAAGAAAGCTTTATCTATCTTAGTAAAGTCTTTGTTGACCAAATAGTGTTCATAGCCAAGCATAATGGCACTAAGTATAACGGCTAATTGTGAAAAAAATGTCAAGTTAGCAGATATAACAAATATTGTCCAAAAAACAATAGTTAAAATGTGAAAAATCTTTGCAATGAACATAGTATTTTTTGCCCCAAATTTAGAGGGGATAGAGTGTAGACCATGCTCTTTGTCAAACTCAATATCTTGTAGTGAGTAGAGTAAATCAAACCCTGCTACCCAAAAGACAACACCTAAAGCTAAATAGATTGACCAAGGTGTAATCTCTCCTAAAACAGCAACTACCCCTGCAATAGGAGCAAGACCTAGTGAAACCCCTAAGATAATATGTGCCAAAGCAGAGAAGCGTTTAAAGAGTGTATATGCTCCCAAAATAGCCAAAATAGGAATAGAGAGTTTAAATGCTAAATCATTAATAAAGTAGGCAACTAAAATAAAGGCTAAACCATTAAGAGCTATAAAGGTTATCATGGTTGTAGTGCTTACTCGTCCATCTACAGAGGGTCTATTTTTGGTTCGTGGGTTGAGTGCATCTATATCTCGGTCAAGATAACGGTTAACCCCCATAGCAAAGTTTCTAGCACTAAGGGCAGCCAAGATACCTAAAAAAAAGAGCTTCCAGCCAAACCAACCACCAGAGGCTACAGTCATAGCTATAAAGATAAAAGGCAACGAAAAAATAGAGTGTTTTAGCATTACCATCTCAGAGAGATGGGCTAGTTTTGTTATAAGATTTTTAAACATGGCTACTATGGGTGAGGAATTTTAATTTTAGAGTTCAATGCCCAAGCAATCACAACGACAAAAAGCCCTATAACATAAGCATTTGTAATAATGCCATAAGAGAAGAGAAGATACAAAACCCACTGTAAAATAGCCCCAAGAGGAGTTGGGACACCCTCAAAAAACTTAGCAACCTCACCCTCTTCTGATTTCATATTAAACTCAATAAGCCGTCTAAGCCCTGCAATAATATAGCCAATAAATACTAACCCTAAAATGAGCTGTGTCACACTAGATGCATCTGCTGTAGTGGCATAGTAGAGTAGAAATGATGGCATGACTACAAATGAGATAAAATCTGCATAGGAGTCAAGTTGTATTCCAAACTCTGTTGAGAGTTTATATTTTCGTGCTACTTTTCCATCGGCAATATCTAATGCTCCAGCAATCCATGCTAAAATAATAGCCGTAAAGAAATCTCCATGGACAATAAAGTGTATAGCTATTAATCCAGAAGCAATATTTCCAAAAGTAATTAAGTTCGCTAAATTAAAACGGTTCTCTTTGTCAAATAACATCTTTACTCCTAAAATAAAAATGTTATTCTATCCTATTTTAGATTATTTACTCATATCTCCTAGAACATACAAAGTGTACTACCTCCATATTTTTATCTCTAGCATACTGAACAATATCACCTGTACCACCAGATTTATGGTTAAATGTTCCGTCCCAAAGTGCTAATAAAATATCTGATTTATCTGCTACATATACCCCTACACTTCTATAGGGGCAACCTTCAGTATTTTTAACTTCAACTACACTATTAGCTACTTTTATATACTCTAAAAACTCCTGTTTTGATGCGTCATCAAAATCTTCCATATATCTTGTTTGCTCAAAGGGTATAGGAACTATAAGTTTTAATCCTTGAAAAGTACTTTGAAGATTTAAAAATAGTTTAGCTACTAATCTATCAGCTCCATCAGCTAGAGGTGACATAAGTATCACCTCTTTGTTTTTTGAACATAGGTCAACTAAGAGATTTGTTATATTCCTTTTTAACTTATCTGTAACAACAATATCTCTATGACCTGTTACTCCTAATATAACCTTTCTATTCATATTTAGCCTCCAAAAGTAGTATATCAAGTTGTTTTGGACTTTTTGGACTATCTTTTAATATAAGATAGATAGTCCTCAAAAAGCTCAATAACTCTCTTAAACTTAACTAAACTCTCTATCTCTTTTGAAGAGAACTCCTTAGCTATATTGACAAACCATCTCATCTGCTTAAGAGTTCTCTCTACTAA
>JALVEV010000075.1 GCA_027030605.1 Campylobacteraceae bacterium
GTTGGTTTAAAGGAGAGAGCATAGAGTTTGTAAAAGAGAAGCTTTTAAACAGCGATGCACATATCTATAAATATATGGACAGAAGAGCTGTTGAGAAACTAATTAATGAACATCTAAGTGGAGAGAAAAATAGAAGACTTTTTATATGGTCTCTCTTAAATTTTGAAGAGTGGAGTAATATTTATGGTTAATATAGAAGCCGATATCAACAAGACAACGCTAAAAGTCTGTTCACGTTGTATCTATGATGAGAGGGTAGCCTCTATTAGTTTTGATGAAGAGGGTGTCTGTAACTACTGTCATCAGCTTGAACAGTTAAAAAAAGATTATGGAACAGGAGAGAAGAAGGGTGAAGAGGAGTTCCTTAAGATAGTTGAGCAGATAAAAGAGGATGGAAAAGGGAAAAAGTATGACTGTATTATTGGGGTGAGTGGTGGAACAGACTCCTCTTACATGTTATACATCGCCAAGAAACATGGGCTTAGACCACTAGCCGTTCACTATGACAACACATGGAACAGTGCCATTGCTACTGAAAACTTAAGAAAGGTCTTAACGGCTTTAGATATTGACCTCTATACACATGTAATCGACAACAAAGAGTCCAATGATATCTTTCGCTCCTTTTTCTATGCCGATGTTGCAGAGCTAGAAGCCTCAACAGATTTAGCACTAGCTGAGGTGATGTATCGTGTTGCTTGGAAATTTGGGGTTAAGTATGTTTTGGAGGGTCACTCTTTTATTACAGAGGGGATTACCCCTGTAGGAAGAAACTACTTCGATGGTAAATATATTCAATCTATTCATAAAAAGTTTGGGCGTGTTCCTATGAAAACCTACCCATTAATGACCTTTTCAAGATTTATGTTTTGGACGGCTTTTGCAAAGATTAAAAAGATTAGACCATTTTGGTATATAGACTACAACAAAGAGGAGGCGAGAGCCTTTTTAGAGAAAGAGTATGATTGGACTTATTATGGAGGACACCATTTAGAAAATAGAATCGCTGCCTATTTTCAAAGTATCTACATCTCTGAAAAGTTCAATACCACCTTTAGAAACAACACCCTAGCAGCGTTGGTGCGAAATGGAAAGATGTCAAGAGAGGAGGCATGGAGAGAGTATGTAGCTCCACCTAAAATAGAGAAAGATTTAGTTACCTACTTTAAAAAGAGACTAGGTTTAAGTGATGAAGAGTACGAAAGGGTCATGAAGAGAGAGCCAAAATCATGGACAGAGTACCCAACCTATAAAAAACGATTTGAACGACTAGAACCTCTTTTTAAAATCTTAGCTCATGCCAACTTAGTACCAATGAGTTTCTACTTAAAATACTGTTTTCCAATGGAAAAGGATGAGAATTGATAACAATTATAGATTATGAGATGGGAAATGTAGGCTCTATTGCCAATATGTTAAAGTATATTGGCGTAGAGTCAACCATAGAGAGTGACCCCGATAAGATTAAAAATGCGTCAAAGATGCTCCTCCCTGGGGTTGGCTCTTTTGATACAGCGATTAATAAGATAAAAGAGAAAAATCTGCTTGAAGTACTCAATGAAAAAGCCTTAAAAGAGCAAGTACCTGTACTAGGTATCTGTTTAGGGATGCAACTTCTAACCAATGGAAGCGAAGAGGGAGAGGAGCGAGGTTTAGGGTGGATACCTGCTAAAACCATTGCATTTAAAGATAGAATTGATAGCTCGTTAAAGATACCACACATGGGGTGGAACCTTGTAAAAAAAGCTCAAGAGTCCTCTTTAACCAAAGAGTTTGAGCTATTTGATGAGAGCCGATTTTACTTTGTACACTCCTACTTTGTTGAGGTAGAGGATGAACAGAACTCTATTTTAAAAACAGATTATGGTGTTGAGTTCGATAGTGCTATTGTTAAAGATAATATTTTTGGTGCACAGTTTCACCCTGAAAAGAGTCATAAATTTGGTATGAAACTTTTTGAAAATTTTGCAAGGCTTTAGTGATGTTAAAAACAAGAGTAATCCCCTGTCTACTGTTAAAAGATGAGAGTTTGGTCAAGACCAAAAAGTTTAAAAAATATGACTACATAGGCGACCCTGTCAATACGGTTAGAATTTTTAATGAACTAGAGGTTGATGAGTTGATGTTTTTAGACATCTTTGCCTCTAAAGAGAGCAGAGAGATAAACTTTGAACTCTTAAAAGATATTGCCAATGAGTGTTTTATGCCTCTGTCATATGGTGGAAATGTAAAGAGTTTAGAGGATGCAAAGAGGATATTTGAGATTGGGTTTGAGAAGATTGTCATTAACTCAAATGCTTTTGGAAACTTAGATTTAGTCACTCAAATAGCTAACTACTTTGGAAATCAGAGTGTTGTTGGCTCTATTGATGTCAAAAGAGGTTTTTTTGGTAAGGAGTCTGTTTACTCTCACCATGGTAGCGTGAAACAAAAAGTTGATGTAGTAGTGTGGGCAAAAAAACTAGAAGATGCAGGTGTAGGAGAGCTACTAATTACCTCTGTGCAGAGAGAAGGAAGTTGGGAGGGGTACGATGTTGAGCTTATAAAAGAGGTTACCGATAGCGTTCGTGTCCCTGTCATTGCCAATGGGGGAGCAGGAAGAATTGAACATCTTGGAGAGGTGGTTAAAAAAGGTGGTGCTTCTGCTTGTGCTGTTGGAAGTTTGGTTGTCTATCAGAAAAAAGGTATGGGAGTTCTTGTCAATTTCCCAAATAAAAAAGAGTTAGAGAGGGTTTTAAATGGATAATTTTACTTATGAATATTATGAGACAATTTTTAAAGAGGCGTTAGCTCATGAGTATCAAATCATTACGCTTAAAGAGTTTTTCTTAGATGAGTATGATAAAGATAAAAAGGTATTGGTCAACAGAATAGATGTAGACTTTAAGATTGCTCGTCTTCGACGATTTTACCAAATTTTTAAAAAGTTAGGTATTAGAGCGAGTATCTATGTGAGGCTACACGCTCCTGATTATAATCTTTTAGCTATTGGTAATATCAAAATAATGCAAGATTTAATCTCAATTGGTTGTGAAGTGGCTCTTCATACAGAACTAGAAGATGTAGAACACTACTGTCAATTAGAGAAACAGAATCTACTTAAAAGAGAGATAGCCTTTTTTGAAACCATTTTTGAGACCAAACTCTACGGAACAGCCTCTCATGGAGATATGACCCCAAACAACAATTTAGACTTTTGGAAAACCAATAAAGCAAGTGACTTTGGTCTACTCTATGAAGCCTATGATGATAAGTTATGGAAAAACTGTCGCTATGTTAGTGACAGCGAGTGGACAAGATGGAAAGCTTATGAGAATGGAGAGCTACTAAAAGATGACCGAAGAACACCCATAGGGCATATGCAAGAGGGTTGTAGAGTACTACATACACTGACACACCCTGAGAGTTGGTACGATGGATACATTTATGAATAGAGAGCAGTTAAAATGAGACGTAGAGCAAAATTAAAACAGAATGTTGAGGTTAGTAGTGACGAAATAATTGAGTTACTTAAAGAGGAGAAACTCTATCTAAACGATAATGCAGTGCATAATATGGCAACAAATATATCAGGTCTAGAGAACTCAAACGAAAATTCACTAAGTTGGATAGGCTACTCATCGTATGAGATAGAGAAGTTAAATTCAACTATTTTAATTGTAGGAGAGGAGTTTAAAGAGACCTCCTCTTCAAAGAGTATTATCTTTACCCCTGACCCAAGATTGGCAATTACCTTTGTTATTAATCACTTTTTTATGGAGATAGAGACACAAGAGCATATCTCCCCTTTAGCAACTATAGACAAGAGTGTTAAGCTTGGTAAAGGGTGTATTGTTGGTGAGTATGTGGTTATTGGTGAGGATTGTACTCTTGGAGACAATGTTACTATCTACCCTAATGTCACTATCTATCCTAATACTGTTATTGGT
>JALVEV010000076.1 GCA_027030605.1 Campylobacteraceae bacterium
TTAACTCTTAACTCTTAATTCTTAACTCTTAATTCTTAACTCTCAACACTTATCTTTTAGGCTAAATGGCACAAACGGTTTGTTTTCCACCAAAAACTTTACCAACTTATACCCATCATACTTTATAGCACTCTTATAGGTAGTCTTACGCTTAAGCGTTGGGTGTGTAAATGGCTCATTAAGCCGTGCTTCAAACGCCTCTATAAATATCATCTTCCCCTGCTCATTTAGTAAAGCATAGTTCAGGCTCTTGTCAAAATGTTTAGTTACTTGTAGCTTCTTTTTGTTGACCAAATCAAAAATAGTCTTAAAGACAACAACAGGCTTAAAGACCTCACTCAAATCCAAACTTAAAGAGAACCTACCATCTCTTGGAGAGTGCAAAAAGCTTATCGACTGATTTAAATGCGTATGGTAAATAGCTGAAATAGTCTTGGTATAGAGTAGAGTATTCCCAAAACTCACCAACGCATTAATAGGATTATCAGGTGGTCGTTTAACTCGCTTATTCATAATAAAATCTTCAGGCAAAAAGTACTTAAAGCTATCGTAAAATTGACTCCAAACCTGCCCCTCTATCCACAATATCTGCTTAATATCTGGCTCTTTTGCCAAATACTCCTTGACATCTTTTTTAAGCCAATCCAAAAAGGGTTTTAGCTCCTTTTTTCCATGTCGATAGTAGTGGTACAACACCTCTCGAATATTATCAGCAATCCCCTGTACTATCGCCCTAGCAATAATAAGCCGTTTATCAATATACGCCATGCTCTGCCGAATGGTTAAATCTCCACTAACCAACTGCTCTTTTGGGTAAAAACTTCCACTATAATTTTGATGATAGTTAAAAAAATGAATGGTTATCCCTGCTTTTGCAATAAAGTCTAAAAACTTAGTGTTTAGACTCACCTCTGCCAAGCAGTAAAGCTCTTTTAAATCCTCTATGGGAATGTAGTTGTGACCTTTACTATTGTAAAAATCTATTGAGTTATCTTTTCGTTTTAACTCGCCCATACTAAAAATGTACTGTGTGTGGTTTTGTGCCATTATAAAAATCCTCTCTGCATTAAACTTTTTACGCGTCTGCGATAAAACTTCTCTAAATGCTCTACAAAGCTACTAAAACTGTATCGGTTCTTCTGTATCTTTAGCCCATCATAAAGCTCAATCTCTCTACACTTTTCTATGTATAGAGGAAACTCCTCTATAAAAATATCAACTATCTTTTTTATGCTCTTTTTGGTTTGCAGTTTGCTAATACCAATTCGTGCTGAGAGTGCTATAAAATCATCTATGCTAATGTTGCGTCGTTTTCCTCCAAGAGGTAGCCCAAGCTCATCGCTGTCTCCTCTATAGACTCCATTTGATATAAGGTCATAGAGTGGAGAGAGTCTATATTTACCTTTTCCAATATTAATAATAGAGATATTTTTAACGTGCAAATCAGCATGTTCTATAACAAAAGAGAAGATATAAAACTCCAAAAACTTCACTCTCTCCTCTTTAGACTTCACCACCTCACCAATGGCATCAAAAAGCCTCTCACTTGTAGTAAAATACTTCTGGTCACTCTTAATGTTCATAATCTGTGCAAAATCTCTCTGCTCATACTTGTAGCCATTGTATCGGTCATAGCGTTTAACCACATAGTGAAAATCTCTCTCACCTGCTACCACAGCCGACCAAGGCACATCGAACCCATAGGCATTTTTAGCAAAACTCATAAAGAGGTGTTCATTTAGTTCCAAATAGGGAAGATAGGTTTGATTTTTATCTCTAAAGTTATAGATTGCACTCTCCACACTATAGGGCTTTAAAAGATAAAGAGCATTACTACTCTGCTCTATGACCCCTCTTTTAAAGTCTACGTTTACATCTATCTTGTTCTGATACCCACTCAAAGAGGAGTGTTTACCTTTGGCTTCTAGTATCTCTCTTTCTATATCTATCTGCATATCTAAAATATTGACAAAACTCTGCTCTTCTAAAATCATATGCTTAACCTCTAACCAATTAGGTCGGTCACTATAGTCACTCTTATATCTGTAGAGCTTATCTGCCGATACAAAGTCAAAGTCTCCATGAGAGTTTTCAAGCTCCAAGAGTATCTCTGCTAGGTTTTTACCCTCTGCTAAGTAGGCATCTCGTCTGTCACTCTCAGGAATAAGATTTTCAAAAATAGGAAAAAGTGTAGCCGAAGTTGAAAGACTCTCTTTGTTAAGCCCATCTAGTGCTTTACCCTTGTAACCTTTATCATACTCAAAGGTGTAATGCCCCTCTTCATGCCCTAAAAACCCCACCAATTCAGCACTTTTAAACAGAGCTATTTGGTTGATTTTTGCTTTTGTAATGCGTTGATAGTAGCGACCTCTTCCTTCGCCTATGGCTTCAATTTCCCCTTTTAAAATCAGTTCATCAATATAACGATTCAATGTTCGTTTAGGAATACTTGTATGGTCAAAAAGCTCTGAAATACTCTGTTCATTGTACTGCTCAAAACTCTCTATAATAATTTTTTCATATTTATTCAAAATTTTCCTTTCACGCCAAATCACGCCATATATATAAATTTAAGATATTTTTAATATTATACCCTAAATAAAACAATACTCATAATAAGCACACTTCTTACAATGCTTCTCAAACTTCGGTTCAGGTGGCTTTGGTAAATCTATCAAATCAGAAATCTTTTGTAAAACCTCTAAAAGCTCTTTTTCATTCACCTCATCAAGCTCTACATAGTGTATTTTTTTACTCTGCTTTCTCTTCTCGGTAAACTCAATCTTTCCTTTTTTAACAACACCCTTTTGTTTGAGCTTATACAAGTACAAAAGCACCTGCCACTTCACAGCCTCTGGGTCGCTATCGCTCTTTTTAGACTCAACCAAATACTCTTTTGTAATCTTATCTATCTTAATGTTGTCTATAGCCACCTCTGTCTTTTTGCCCTTCTCTTCAGCTAACTCATGCAGTATTTTACCTATGCGAACATCTTCGCTATTGTCCTCTAGGTTTATTCGGTTGGCGTGTAGCCAACATTGGGTTTTGCAGTGGAAGTAGTAATTTATTAGGGTTCCTGTTATTTGGTTCATCTTATGCTACTTATTCAAACAACACTTTTTATACTTCTTTCCACTACCACAAGGACAAGGGTCATTTCTGCCTATTTTGGGTTCACTATTAGGAATAGATAAAAGAGGTTGAAAACTCTCTTCTAACTCATATTTTTCTACTATCTTTTGTAAAAAATTCTTCTCTCTTGGTTTACTTCTTTTTTCTCTAAGCCCTAACCTAATTTCAATATCTTCCAAATCGCCATCATAAAAAATATCTACAGGTTTCTTAGCAAAAACTTCACGAATTAACTCAATATGTTTCGCTCCTGATAAATCTATCAAATCAAAAATGGCTGAGGCATTCATTAGGTCATCTAGCTCATCATCTCGCTTTAAATATATAAGCAATGTATCTTCTAGTTTTTGATTAAACTCACTTCCCTCCTCCATAAATTTTTCTAGTACCTCTAAAATTGACAATCTATTTCCATTATCATTATTTTGGTCTAAGAAGTATTCCAAAAGCTTATCTGTACGATTTCTTCCTACTCTTCGCAAATAGTAACTTACAGCACCAATATAGTAATCATCATCAGCAAAGAAATCCATTCTCTCTAATATTGCATCAAAAGGTTTTAGTGTTTCAAGTTGCCCTAAAGTTTGAAGTGCATGACAAGGAATATATCTAGTTTTTTCATCTGTAGCATTAGTAAGTTCCAAATCCATATCAAGTGCTATCTCTATCAATCCATCTATATCATCTTTTGAAATGTCAAGCTCCTCCAAATAGTTTGGTGTAAACTCCTCTGTTCTCATTAAATCATTTGGTGTAAATGATTGCATTTTTTTTAAATCT
>JALVEV010000077.1 GCA_027030605.1 Campylobacteraceae bacterium
AACAGATACACTCTTTGCTAATTATTGCTTTCTTTTTTAGTATAGGTATTTTTATCTTCTCTTTTTTTAGACTATCAGAGGGAAATTACATTGTAGGAGGCAGTCAACTTATCTTCTCTCTACTCTCTTTTTATGGATTTTTTCATTTACGTCAAGATAAACACCTATACACAAAATACTCAAGCCTCTTTCTTTTACTCTTCTTTATCTATACGGCAATTATCTTTTTTTATGTTCCTCAAAATCACTTAAATATATTGTGGGTTATCTCAGCACCTATTTTTATCTTTTTCTTTCTAAATCGTCGAGCGGGAATATATATGTTTGTGCTAATATTCTCTTTTATTATCTATCTTATACTCTCCTATTACCCCTATACAGTAGCAGAGTTTGTCACCCTTTTTGCCTCTTTTTTTATGACTACTTTTATTATGTATCGTTATGAAGATGTAAAAGAGAGGGAAAAAACTCTACTCTTAAACTATACAAAGGTACTACAAGAAGAGGTAGAGGAGCAGACAAAAAAGCTAAAAGAGCTTAATCGTACCTTAGAGAAACGTGTCGAGGAAGAGATTCAAAAACGACAAGCACAAGAGCAGATGCTTCTTTGTCAAAACCGTATGGCAAATATGGGTATGATGATAGACTCCATCGCCCATCAGTGGAGACAGCCTCTTATGCATATTAGCTCGATACTGATGAACATCTCAAGGATAACAGAGACCCAACCAAACAATATTGAGTATATTGATACCAAAATAGATGATATTTTTAATATCACACAACAGATGTCTCAAACAATTGATGACTTTAGAAACCTCTTTAAACCAGAAAAAGAGAAAAACAGCTTTAAACTCCAAACACTTGTAGAGAGCATACTAACACTTATGAAAAAAAACCTAAAAGAGATTACCATTAACTTAAAAGTGCCAAATGAACTCTCTATCTATAGTTATCAAAATGAACTCTCACAAGTACTTCTAACCATTTTGACCAATGCCTATGAAGCATTTGAAGAGCAAGAGGAGAGTCTCCACAAAGAGATTAGAATCTTAGTTGAAGAGGAGAAAGAGTCTGTTCATATTTACATTAGTGATAATGCAGGAGGTATAAAACCTGAAGTTTTACCCCATATTTTTAACGCATACTACAGTACAAAAAAACATCGTTCAGGTACAGGGCTTGGACTCTATATTGCCAAAATCATTATTGAACGTAGTATTAAAGGGACGATTAGTGCCAAGAACATTAAAAATGGTACTCAATTTAAAATATCTATACCCAAAAAATAGTTTTTTACCATTCATTACATTTTTGTGACATACTAACCATTGAATTCAGGTTAAAAAGGATATGACTATGCTAACAATACTTAAAAACTACTCTATTTTATATGTTGAAGATGAACCAGAGATTCAAGCCAATATGGTTGAGTATTTAGAGAGCTACTTTGCAACAGTATATGTTGCATCAGATGGGAAAGAGGCTCTCTCTATATATGAAAAGCATCAACCCGATATAGCCATTCTTGATATAGAGCTTCCTTTTATTAGTGGATTGACTTTGGCTAGTAAATTTAGAGAAAATAGTGAAACGATGAAACTCATTATGCTTACAGGACATACAGAGACAGAAGTACTTCTTAAAGCAACCGAACTAAAACTCACTAAATATTTAGTTAAACCCATAGCACCCAAAAAATTTAAAGAGATGCTACTAATATTAAGTAAAGAACTTACCTTAGAGAGTTCAAAGTTCATAGAGTTATCTCAAGGATATAGATGGAACAAAGAGACAAATACCTTAACCTGTTATGGAAAACCCATTTCCCTTAATGAAAAGGCTCAACGACTATTAAAACTTTTTATTAAACATAAAAATAAGACAGTTAGATATGAAGATATTATGGTTCATTTATGGGAGGACTCATTAGAGAGAGAAATCTCCATAAATTCTGTCAAAAACCAAGTCTCACTTCTTCGTAAAAAACTTCCTCAAAATGCTATCTCTAGTGTCTATGGACAAGGCTATATTTTAAATTAAACTTTTTATCTAAAATTATATTTAATATTGTTTTACACTTCGTTACCCTTTTGATTTATACTTTTTCTTAAGAGTATATAAAGTTATATCTATCAAACTTTCAGCAAACACAAACTTTATATACTTCACTTAACAACAAACAAGAGACGCTTTAAAAGCTAACTTAAGTTTAAATTATTAAAGGATTTATCATGAGAAACTTAACAACACTATCACTAATCACAGCAACACTCTTAGTAGTTAATGGATGTGGAGGAGAGAAATCAGCCTCTACAGGAACTACAGAAGATATAACTTCTATTACAAAGCTTTCAGAAGCAAGTAAAAAACACTCTAAAGAGGAGTGGAGTCAACTTAAAAATGAGATTAAAACATTAGAGAAACCTGAAGCATTTAACACCATGCTTTTAGGCACTATAGAGAAAAATATTGCCTCTTTAACCTATGTTGGAGTTGACAAAGAGATGGCTTATGCCTTAAATTCAGATGAGTTGTTTGACGACATAGACATGCTTGTTCATCAGCAAGATTTAGATACTGACATAGCCGAAGAGTGTAAAGATGATGAGAGCTGTAAAGAGGAGGCTTACGCATCACTTGGAACTCTCCTTACTTTAGATAAAGAGGAGGCGTATGCTATAGCACAAGATTATCGTGGAGATAAAAAGGCGTTAGTAAATGACAAATTAGTAAAAAAATTCACTTGTGAAGCAGGGGAAATAAGAACTGTAAAACACTATGGAATTGAAGACCTCTTCTCTACAGCCAATGGTGCAGAGGTAGCACACCCATCAACTGCTATTCTCAATACACCATGGGTTCAGAACTACCCATTTCCTGTTACAGGGTATGATGAGACATTAAACGATAGAATCTTTGCAGATACTCTAACAAATCTACCAAGTAACATTACAAAAGGGATGTTCTACATTGGTCTTAAAAGCAATGGTAGCTCATTACAATCAAATGATACTCTAAGTATTGGAGACTATGCCTCTGGTAAGATAATGGTAAATACCCATCTAACTGCATTAGCCCCTCAATACAACTGGAGTAATCAACTCGTTAGTAATACAAATCCAACAACCGATATCTACTATAAAGCATTTAGTGGTATCAATATGACACAAAATGGAAATAGTGCAGGAACTCTACTTGATTTAGTACAAAATCAAAATAGTATGGATGTAGTAGTTGCAGACGATACCTCTGTAGACTTTATTACGGTAGCAACTTGTTCTCAACCTGATCCAGTTATTGAGATTAGTCATATTGTAGACAAATTTACCTGTAGTGAAAAAGAGGGAAACCTTGTCCAAATTGTAGGAGGGACTAAAGATGCTTTCTCAGCAACAACTGACCAAGCCTCTGTAGCATCAAATGATTTCCTAAACAGAGCCAACACGGTATCAAGAATGGAGTACGATGCAACACATTATGATAAACATCTACTAGATACCTTAACTTTACCAACAGGTGTGGTTATTAGTAAAGCAGAGTTTAATGTTGGTTATAAACCTTTAAATAGCTCTCTTCATACAAACGATACTATTCATATTGGAAAATATGGTGTAGCTCACTCTGGAGGTAGATATATTTTATATCCAAATGGAACTAACCCTGCTGAAGGAAATTGGACAGCAAATACAATTATAGACAACAACAATGAAACTGAAACCATTCGAACAGTTGACTTAAACACTATAACCATAGGTCAAACAGGAGACTCTGTGTTAAGTTGGATGCAAGGGAAATCAGAGTTTGAAGTACTAATCGAAGATGACACCTCTGTAGACTTTACTCAGCTTAATCTTTGTGTTAAA
>JALVEV010000078.1 GCA_027030605.1 Campylobacteraceae bacterium
GCTGCTGGGTTTACAACAATTGACCTAAAAGATGCACAAGAGAATGTTCTTGTAACAGAAAAATGGAGGGGTAAACCGATTTTTGTTTTAAAACAGTCTAAAGAGATGGTTGAAAAAGCAAAAAAATCTAATGAGTTAAAGAGACTTATTAAGATAGGAGATGAATACTATATGGTAGCTGTTGGTCTCTGTACTCACCTAGGATGTATTCCTGGCTATGATGCAACAAATGAAAGCTTTTTATGTGCTTGTCATGGTGGAATGTATGATGGAACAGCAATGGTAACAAAAGCTCCACCTCCAAGAGGATTAGATATTCCTCCATTTAAAATAGATGGAACAAAGCTTGTACTTGGTGAACAAGGTCCTGAATATAAAAAGATGTTGGCTGATGGCACAACAATGCCAGTATAGGAGGGGTTAGATGGCACATTTTGAAAAAGCAAATAGCATAAACGAGTGGTTAGACCAGCGTATTGGGATAAATACCCTTAAAAGAGTAATGCAAACAGAGTATTGGATTCCAAAAAATATTAACTTCTTATGGGCAATGGGAATGGTTCTGGCTGCTACCTTTGGTCTTCTTTTGGTTTCTGGAATCTTCTTATTAATGTACTATAATCCAAGTACTGAGTTGGCATTTGACAGTGTAAACTACACTATTATGACAGAGGTTGGTTATGGTTGGTTGTGGAGACACATTCATGGTGTTGGTGCATCGGTAGTCTTCTTAATCATCTATATTCACATGTTTACAGGTATCTACTACGGTTCATATAAAAAGGGTAGAGAGCTTATCTGGATTTCAGGGATGTTACTTTTTGTACTCTTCTCTGCTGAAGCATTCTCTGGATATATGTTACCATGGGGACAGATGAGTTACTGGGCTGGTATGGTTATTACAAACCTATTCTCTGGTGGTTCTTTACATGCTGATGGTTTAGTTGAGTGGATTAGAGGTGACTACGTTCCAGGTCAAGCTTTCCTTGGTCGTTTCTTTATGCTTCATGTACTTCTTATGCCGTTAGCGATTATTGGTGCTATTGTATTCCACTTTGGAACACTTAGACTTCCACACGTTAACAACCAAGATGGTGAAGAGATTGACTTTGAAGAGTCTGCTAGATTATGGAAAGAGGGTAAAAGAGCTGAATCTAAAGTTATTCCATTCTCTCCTGTATTCTTAAGTAAAGATGTATTTGTAATGGGTGTCTACTTCATTCTATTCTTCTATTTGGTATTCTACCACTTTGAGTTCGCAATGGACCCTGTAAACTTTGACCCAGCAAATGGTCTTAAAACGCCTACACACATCTACCCTGAGTGGTACTTCTTGTGGTCTTATGAGATTTTACGTCCATTTCCAACTGACCCAGGTCTAGTAGCATTTGGTATTGCACAGGTAATCTTCTTCTTACTTCCATTCTTAGATAGAAGTCCAAATGTTGCACCTGCTAGTAGAAGAGGTCTATTCCACTTCTGGTTCTGGGCAATGTTAGTAGATATGATAGTCTTAACATTTATGGGTAAACTACCTCCAGAGGGTATTTGGAGTACAATTGGTCTAGTTGCTGCAATAACATTCTTTGTTCTTTGGATTGCACTACCAATTATTACAAAATTAGAAAAAAAGCTGTAAGGAGTAGAGGATGAATAAAGAGTTAAAAATACTTGGTGTTGTAGCAGCTTTTACACTTATACTTTATTGGGGAGTTGAACCGTTTGCTCACTCTCAAATGCATAAACATGTCGAAGGGCATAATTTAGTATATGATGGAACTGCTGATATTGAAGAGGCTTCTAAAGATAAGAAAGAGGCTAAAAAGAAATTTTGGTCAGAAGTAAAAGAGATAGCTAAACTAAAAGGTGACCCTGTTGCTGGTGAGGCTACTTATGCTATGTGTGCAGGTTGTCACAATGAAAATGCTACAAATATGGGTGGAGTTACACCTCCTAGCCTTGAACATGCAGGTACAATCTACGACAAAAACTTCTTAATTGCACTCATTAAAGACCCAGCAATGGCAACTAATGTTGACCATAAGTATCCAAATGGAACTATGACTCACCCAATGGGTAGTATTAGCTCTATGGTATCTGCTCCACAAGATATTGCTAACGTTGTTGCATACTTAAAAGCTAAAAAAGCTGGAGAGGTAACACCAAAAGAGGCATTTATAGAAGCTTGTAGTAGATGTCACGCTAACCGTTATGGTAAGTTGACTCAACTAGGAGAGATTCCTAAAACCAAGTCTAACATTAAAACAGGTCAAGATATAGAGAGAATGAAGTATGACCAAAAAGTAGCACAAGAGCAAAATGCTTTAGCTGACTACCTTGGAAAACTTCCACCAGACTTATCTATTATCTATAGAGCTAGAAGTGAACACTTCTTAGAGACATTTATAGAAAATCCTCAAAGTCAACTTCCAGGTACAGCAATGCCTAGAACAGGACTTAACCATGAGGGTATGGAGAAAGTTATGGAATATTTAGAAGAGACAGGTGACCCTTCAGCTCCTGCTAGAGCATTAGCTGGACCATGGGTTCTTGGATTCTTCTTCATATTTACAATCTTAGCTTACCTTTGGAAACAGTCTCAATGGAGAGACTTACATTAAAAGGAACGTGATTTGAGCAAAAGCTCAAATTCACTATCTTAACAGATGGTTTCCTTCAGCAGGAGGCTCATGCAACTAGTTGCATTTAGTCTCCTCTTCTTACTATTTTTTTGCTACACATCATCACACTTTTATCTACTTTTAGTTAATCTAAGCAAAATTTTAATAATTGGAATATTTTATGCTTATAGATGGACACGGACGAACCGTAAACTACCTTAGAATCTCACTGACAGAACGTTGTAACTTTCGTTGTCAATACTGTATGCCAGAGAAACCATTCTCTTGGGTTCCCAAAGAGAACCTACTCTCTTTTGAAGAGCTTTTTCTATTTGTAAAAGTTGGTATTGATGAAGGAATTACTAAAATTCGTCTAACAGGTGGAGAGCCTCTTTTACGAGAAGGGTTAGATGGGTTTATTAAGATGATTCATGATTATAAACCTGACATAGATTTAGCCCTTACAACCAATGCCTTTTTACTCTCTTCTGTTGCTCAAAAGTTAAAAGATGCTGGACTAAAACGACTTAATATCTCACTGGACTCACTTAAACCTGATGTAGTAGCTAAAATTGCAGGTAAAGATGTTTTAGCTCCTGTTCTAAAAGGGATTGACAAAGCTTTAGAAGTTGGCTTAGGAGTCAAGATAAATATGGTTCCTCTAAAAGGCATTAATGACAATGAGATTGTCGATGTCATGGAGTACTGTATGGAACGAAAGATTAAAATTCGTTTTATTGAGTATATGGAAAACCGTCATGCAAATGAATCTCTTAGAGGAATGCATGGAAGAGAGATTTTAGAAAAGGTCAAAGAGAAGTATACCATTCATGCTCTTGGACGTGAGGGGGCAAGTCCCTCTTTTAATTACTCTATAGAGGAGAATGGTTATGAGTTTGGTCTCATAGACCCACATAAACATGACTTCTGTGAAAACTGTAATCGTATTCGCTTAACAGCTGAAGGGCATCTGATTCCTTGCCTATACTTTGATGAGGCGATGAGTATTGCAAAATCGGTTAAAGAGGGAGACATAGAAGGTGCAAGTCAAGTCTTAGCACAAGTACTTAGAGACAAGCCCAAAGAGAACCGTTGGACAGAAGACGACCCTAGTAAAGAGAAAGAGATTTCTTCTAGGGCTTTTTATGAGACTGGGGGATAACCTAATGATTTGGTTTAATCCGTATAGGGTGCGATTGCCATTGCACCGTTAAAACCAAACTTGTATAAA
>JALVEV010000079.1 GCA_027030605.1 Campylobacteraceae bacterium
GAGTAAAATCTATATTTAAGATTCCACTCATTTTTTTCTCATCTACAGCATTGGAGAGGTAGAGTAGCCCTGCACATTCGGCATAGATGGCTTTGGTTTTGGCGTGTTCTATGAGTGAGTTTTTGAAGTTTTCAGAGTTTTTATGTCGTTCATAGGCTTCTTCTGTCTCTACGTAACCCCCACAGAGGTAGACCATGTCGCAGTCGTTAGGTATGACCTTATCTTTGGTGGAGTCTACCATGACTACCTCTTTAAAAAGCTCTTTTAAAAAGTTTAAGTTGTCATAGTAGAGAAAAGAGAAGTTTTTGTCGTTTACTATGGCTAGTTTTTGGTCTCTTTTCTTTATTTTTGGGAATGGGTATGTTGATGAGGATGAGGTTTGGTTTTGACGGTGCGATGGCAATCGTACCCTACGGAGTTTTTCTATGTCTATGTGTTCTAGTACCTCTTTACTTATCTGCTCTATTTTTGACAAATCTTTAAGGTCTAAGCCCAAATGGGTGTCGCTTAGGGAAGGGAGTTTTTTCTGAATCCACCCTAAAACTTCTATGTTTTTATGGTCAGCCTCTATCTGATTTTTTATAAGTGCGTAGTGCATTTTAGAGGAGAGATTGTTGATGACCACAGCTTTTATGGTATTGTCAGCCTTATACTCCAACAAGCCTTTAAGCACAGCCGAAATAGTAATGTAACTTCCACCCCCATCAAGCACTAAAATAGTAGGAACATTTAGAAGTTTACTTACAGAGTAGGCAGAGCAACCCTTATTGTCCCCATCGTAAAAGCCCATTACCCCTTCTAAAATGGCTACCTCTTTGTCAGCATAGTGACCATAAAGCCAAGAGACCTGCTCTTCATTCATAATGAAGCTGTCCAAATTCACCGAATCGGTTCCACATACCTGTTTATGAAACTGTGGGTCAATAAAGTCTGGTCCTATTTTAAAAGGTCGCACCGACGCTCTAAAGTGCCATAAAAGAGCTGTTGTTAGTATGGTCTTACCTTGATTGGAAGCTGTGGCTGAGATGCAGAGGTTTAGCATTTACGCTTTGAGTTCCCCACTCATCTCATACTTATTCAAATACCCACGTGGTGTAAGCACCTGACCATTGCTAGTATGCCGTGTTTGAGAGTTCCCCACAATAATAAGCGTAGACATCGTCACTTCAGGGTGTTCTATATCTTGTGCTATCAAATCAGTCGTAGTAGTCACCGTTATCTTCTCTTTGTCACGCCCCACATGAGAAGCGATAATAGCAATACGCTCTTCGCCCTCACTCAATGCCTTTAAAAAGTTTTGGTAAGGCAAAATCCGTTTTTTAGATTTAGGATTATAAATCCCTAAAATCATATCTGCATCTAAACAGTTTCTTACACGTTTATCTATAATATTGATGTCGGTCAACTTATCAGAGAGTGAGATAACAGCAAAATCTTGACTAATAGGAGCACCAATACGTGAAGCCGTCGCTAAAAATGATGTCACACCTGCCACAGAAATCACCTCTATCTCGTCCCACAACTGTTGTTCGTCCATAAGCTCTGTTATAAGCGTTGCCATACCAAAGACATTGACATCTCCGTTAGAGATAATGCACGTGGTCTTTCCATCTTTGGCATAGTTTATCGCCTCTTGACATCGTGCTATCTCTTTGGTCATGCCCGACATAAAGACAGGCTTATCACCAATAAGTTCTTTTAGCTCTTTGACGTAGTTACGGTAACCCACCACTGCTTCACACTCCTCTAGGGCTTGAAGTGCTTCGGTTGTCATGTATTGTGTGCCACCTGCACCACTGCTTAGTATGTATAGTTTTTTTGCCATTATATTGCTCCTGCTACGGTTACTGATTTAAAATAGACCTCTTTGTTAAAAAGAAGCTCTTTATAGGTTGAAGCCAAGATTGCACTTGGCTCTGCTACCCCCTTAAGCCCAAAGAACTTGGTAGAGGCAGAGTCTGAAAAGCTGTTTTCTAGTGCGTTTATAGCATTTTTTTCATAAAACTCTATGTCAAAGTTGTACTTTTTTGCAAACTCCAACAAGCCCAATTCATCTGCTTTCGCCTCAAAAGAGCCAATCTTTCCAATGTCGTCCATGCTAAGTTTGTGCATCTCTAAAAACTGCTTTACTGCCTCTTCTATCTCACTAAAAGGGGTGTCACGGTTACAGCCAATGCCTAAGTAGACTTTAGGGCGAAAGGTTAAGCACGGAGATGTGATGCTAGGGTCGATGACCACCGTATCCAAATCTAAACTCTCAAAATCTACAAGGCTAAGGTTCTCTTTGTTGGGAATGCTCTCAAAAACATTCTCGTATGTCGCCACTTTTACAGGCTGTTTGTTGAGTAGTCGGTTAGATATTTTGGCTAAGGCTTTTAGGTTCTCTATTTTCCAATCGTTCTTCTTTGCCAACATTTCAAACGCCAAAGTTTTGGTCTGGTCGGTTGCTGTTGAGATGAAATTGAGACAGTTTGGAAGTCGCTCTGCCAAGGTGTCTGCTAACTCATTTGCTCCTCCTAAATGCCCACTAAGCAGAGGCACAACCTTGTCAAGTGCAAGGTTTATCACCAATACAGCTGGGTCGGTTGATTTGTCTTCTAAGAGTGGGGCGATTTTACGCACCACAGCACCCATGGCTAGAATGGCTATGATGGCATCGTACTCTCTCCACGCAGGAGCTAAAATGTCATCTAGCTTTTTGTAGGTGTGCAGTTTCTCTAGGGTGTGCGTAAGCTCTGCCTTTCCATAGACATCGACCTCATGTTCACTAAGATGAGGTACAAGCCGACAGGCTGAGTTTAGACTGGGTTGGTTGATGGTAACAACGGCTATTTTCATGTTTTTTAATCCTTTATCCAAGAGACAATCTCTTGGTAGTTCTTTTGCTCTTCCCACTTTAGGGTTTTTAGTTCTGGCTCTTTGGGAAACGCTTTGACGTAACCCACACAGAGGTAGCCCACGAGTTTGTACTCTTTGGAGACTCCTAAGATTTTACGTACCTTTTTAGGCTTTAAAATGCTCACCCATCCCATGCCAATGTTGAGGCTTCGTGCCATAAGCCACATATTTTGAATGGCACAGACTACGCTGTACTCTCCCATCTTCTTTTGAGAGGTCTGTCCCAAAATTGCCCTCTTTGGCTTTTGGTAAAACATGGCAATATTAACAGGGGCTTCCTTTATGCCTTCAAGTTTTAGCGTCTCATAGATGGGTCGTTCTTTAAAGCTGGAGGTACTTTTAGCATACTCCTCTTTATAGTTCTCATAAATTTGCTCTTTTATGCTCTTTTTTTCGATTATCACAAACTTCCAAGGCTGAGAGTACCCCACCGATGGAGCATGAAGAGCTGCTTCAATTATCTCTTTTAGCAGTTCCTCTTCAATGGGTTCAGAAGAGAAGTTGTTCCCACGAATGTCACGCCGTGAGGCAATAATATGAGCAAGAGTTTGAGAGGCTTCTTTATCTATCTTTTGCATCACACTCTTTTACTAAAGGCTTCACATACAGATGTGACTCCTCCGTCTCTTTTTGGTAAAGAAAATCTCCAAGCAGTATAAGTGCCACCCCTCTAATGTGACCCACTTGCTCTTCAATGTTCTCTATCGTCCCCTTATAAATCGCCTCATCTTCCCAAGTGGCTTTCTCGACCACCCAACAAGGAGTGTCAGGATTGTATCCCATCTCTAAAGCTTTCTTTTTAAGCTTTTTGAGCAACAAAATAGAGAGGTAAAAGACCAAAGAGGAGTTTTTACAAGCCAAAATATTCTCCAAACTCTCAGGGTTAGGAGTCTTCCCCTCCACACGGGTAATAATAAGCGTCTGTGACACCCC
>JALVEV010000080.1 GCA_027030605.1 Campylobacteraceae bacterium
AAGATAAATGGCAAAGATGACTTTAGACTTGGTAACTACCAATGGAATGTTGAAACTCAAAAATGGCAACACTTTAAGCCATATAAGTATTGGTATAAAGATGCCTACAAACATGATAACCATGAGTTTCCAACCTCAAACACCTGTGATGGTTGTCACTTTACAGGCTATATGTCAACAGAAAAACGGGTTGAACCTGCCATTGCTTGTGAGAGTTGTCATGGACCAGGAAGTAGACATATTGAAGATACAGACAGCCCAATCTACAAAGCTACAATGTCAGACCCAATTCGTGCTACAGAGGTCTGTTTACAGTGTCATATGAGAAATAGAGATAAAAGGTTAGACGAAAACATTTCAGTTAAAGATTTATGGAGTGTTGCAAAAGATTACCCTTATGGGTATGAGGCTGGACGACCTCTAATAGACTATAAAAAGGTAGCTCCATTTACTCTAGGCAAAGAGACTAAAGAGTTTTGGGCAAATGGAACAGCTAAAAAGAACAGAACCCAAGGAAATGAGTTTGTGCATGATGCTATGTATAAGCATGGAATTACCTGCATCAACTGTCACAACCCACATAGTTTAAGTAACAGAGCAGACAAACCAGAGGGCAACCAAGCGTGTCTAAAGTGTCACTCATTTGGCTCAATAATTGGTCCACATCAATCCTCCATAGAGGCACACACTCACCACAAGCCTAACTCAAAAGGTTCGCTCTGTATCGAGTGTCATATGCCAAAGACAGGACGGCACACAGGTAAGTCACCTCTAACTGTTCGTTCTCATAAGTTTGAGTTTACCTCACCTGCTGAGACTAAGTTCTACAAGATGCCAAAAGAGACAAATGCTTGTGCTTCGTGTCATAAAGAGGAGAGTTTAGATGAGCTTCAAAAAGATTTGGAGAGTTGGGGTATGGTTGAGTGGGGGAAAATGTAGAGGTGTTCTCCTCTACTTTAATGCCTTATAAATCTTCTCAAACTTCTCAAGAGTTAAACTTCCATGGTGTACTAGTTTTGGCTCTCCTTTTTTATTAAAAACAATAAGAAAAGGAATTGAACCTCTCCATTTTGCTTTTACTTTTATGAGTTTAATAAACTTGATATTATCTTCACGTGTTAGGAGTGTATAGTTTATCTTCTTCTCCTCCTTAAACTTTTTCAAACCCTCTTTATCATAACCATGAATATCAAAGGCTAAGAGTTGCAAATCTTTATGCTTTTTATCTATAAATTTTATGAGAGTAGGAATTTCATTTAGACAAGGTTTACAGTTATGTCCAAAGAAAAGAAGCATTGTAATTGTATTGTTCTGTTCATTAAATATCATTTGGTCATTTTTTACATTAACAGTAATATTGTTCTCATCAATGGTTTGCAGTGTAAAGGTATCATTTGCAAAGGCAAAAAGTGTCGAGAGTAGATAGAAAAATAAAATTTTTGTTTTCATAAAGGTGACTCCTTTTTTATTGGCATTATAGTTCTATAAAGATTAAAAAGAGAATAGATAATTAAAAATTATCTATATAATAATATTAAGTTATAGATATTTCTCTTAATTATTTTTAACCTTTATCCGTTATAATTCTTTTAAAGGTTAAAAGATGTCTATTGCTTCTCAAAAAAAAGTTATTCAATTTTTATTAGTTGTCTCTGTTTTAATTGTTAGTGGATGTGGGTATCGACCCTCTGCACACTTTGCTAAAAAAGTCTTTGGAGAGAAGATTTATACAAAAGTTGATGTCTCTCTTGCTACACCAGAGAACTCAGTATTGACAAAAGATGCACTCAATAAAGCACTTCGAACTCGTTTAAAAACAATTGTGACACGTAAAGA
The DNA here is from genome assembly GCA_027030605.1 of Campylobacteraceae bacterium. GTDB lineage: Bacteria > Campylobacterota > Campylobacteria > Campylobacterales > Sulfurovaceae > UBA1140. The sequence continues at coordinate 1,837 of JALVEV010000080.1, forward strand.
AGATGCTGACTCAATGCTCTCTGTTAAGTATGAAAGTATTACATTTGTACCTCTTCAATATGATAAAAATGGATATGTTGTTGAGTATCAAGTCAATCTGAAGTTAAAGTTTACTTTTGAAAAAGATGGTAAGGTAGAGACAAAACGGACTATAGGGCATTATGAGTTTCCAATTCTACCTTCAGCAATTATTGCTTATGATGTACAGTTAAAAGCAATTGAACATAGTTCGGTAAAAGCACTAGACCAATTTTTTGCTTATATTACAGCGAAAGGTTATTTTGTTGATAAGAAAAAATAGTTTTGAAACGTTTATAGAAGAGAAACCACTCTATTATAGAGAGATAGACCATAAACGTATTCATAAAGCCTATGCCATTTTAAAGCCACATATTAGACAACCTTTAACCATACATATTGTAGGTACTAATGGCAAGGGGAGTACGGGTCGGATTATGGTAACACTGCTTCATCTTTCAGGAAAAAGAGTAGGGCATTTCTCTTCACCTCATATTCTAAAGTTCAATGAACGTATTTGGATAGATGGGCAAGATATTAGTGATGAAGCGTTAGAGGTAGCACACCAAAAACTCTATAGTATTCTAGGTGAAGAGATGAGTGAGGCGTTAAGCTACTTTGAGTATACCACTCTTTTAGCTATGGTTGCAATGGAGAATCTAGAGGTAATGATACTTGAAGCAGGATTAGGTGGTGAGTTCGATGCAACAAATGTCTGCTCAAAAGAACTCTCTGTTATTACTCCTATAGGGCTGGACCATCAAGATTTTTTAGGTGAGAGTATAGAAGAGATTGCTACAACGAAAATGAACTCGATTAGTAATGATTTTATATTGGCTTTACAAAATGAAGAAGAGGTTTATAAAATTGCGAGGAGTGTAGTTGAGGAGAGAGGTGTTAAATGTTACAATGTTCAAAACTTTAAAAGTGATTACCCTCAAAAGTATCAAGAGGTTAAAACTCTTGTAGAGAGTTTAGGATGGGCTTTTTATCTTTTTGAAAATACATTAACAGCACTCTTAGCATTAGAAAAATTGAATTTAACCTATGATATTAAAGGTTTAAAAGAGGTTAAACTCTTTGGACGCTTCTATAATATTCTCCCAAATGTAACTATAGATGTAGGACATAATCTTTTGGCTACTCAAGCTATTATAAAAGTATTAGAAAAAGAGCAAAAAGAGCAAATTGTCTTAGTCTATAATGCTTTAAATGATAAAGATTATGCTAATATTCTCAAAATATTCAAGCCATACATTAAGCGAGTTGAGATTATTGAGATTGAGACCGTTCGGGCAGTAAAGCTTGAACTTTTAGAAAAGGAGCTAAGAGAGTTGAATATTCCTTTTCATATTTTTGATGAACTCGATGAGTATGAAGAGTATTTGGTCTTTGGTTCATTTTTTGTTGTTGAAACATTTTTAAATAGATTAAAATAAAAATCAATAAAAAATAAATAATATATTAAAAATAAATAATAATTGGATATAATACTTTATATACCATATTACAAAGGAAAAGAAATGGCATTTTTTGGAAAGAAGAAAAAAAAACCAACTTCTGTTAGCTCTGCGAGTATTATTACTCCTGGAACCTCTATGAAGGGTGAACTTCGTTGTGAAGGAAATATCCTTATCAACGGTGAGATGGAGGGAGGAATTTTCTCACAAAGTGAGGTTGTAGTAGGAAAGAGTGGGCGTGTGACAGGGGAGATACAGGCTCAGAAACTACTTGTATCTGGGGAGTTTAGAGGAAACTTTACAGGTGAAGTGATTGATATTATGCCTTATGGTAAAGTCTATGGAGATGTAAAAGTAAATAATATTATTATTGAACCGAATGCTGTCTTTGAGGGTGAGACCAAGATTGTTACAGGGCGTGTTCAACCTGATGACTTTTCAGATGTACATATTGTTCAACCTAAAAAGATAGGATATTAAAAAGAGTTAAATGAGACAATCCGATGTTTATG
>JALVEV010000081.1 GCA_027030605.1 Campylobacteraceae bacterium
CTCATATTTTATTTCTCTCTACCTATCAAGACAACAAAAACTGTTGTCTTGCCCAAAGGCTCTATTACTAAAGTTATTGAACATCTCAAAAAACAGGGGTATAAACTTACTACTCTTGATACCTATCTTTTAGCTTATGGGCTTAACTCCCCTAAAAGTGGTACACTTATTATTGGAGGAAAAGAGATGAGTCGTATTGCCTTTTTACGAAAACTAAGTAGTGCAAAAGAGGCAATTGATGTTGTTACTTTAATACCAGGAGAGACAAGAGTTGTCTTTCTAAAAGAGTTAGCAGAGAATCAAGCCTTAGATGAAGATAAACTCAATAGAGCTTACGATGAACTCTCTAGCTATAAAGAGGCGGGAATTGTCCCAGAAACTTATCATTTACCCAAAAATATAGATGAAAAAAAACTAATTGAAATATTAGTAAAACAGAGTGAAGATAAATATAAAAAGCTCTCAAAAAAATATCTAAAAAGATATAATAAAGAAGAGTGGAATAAGATTTTAACCATTGCTTCTATTATTCAGAAGGAGGCAGCCAACAAAGATGAGATGCCTATTATTGCCTCGGTAATCTATAATCGCTTAAAAATTGGTATGGCTCTTCAGATGGATGGAACCCTTAATTATGGCAAATATTCACATATTAAAGTAACCCCCAAAAGGATAAAAACTGATAAGAGTAGATTTAATACCTATCTTAATAGAGGATTACCTCCCTACCCTGTCTGCTCCGTTTCAGATGAAGCTATTTTATCAGCACTTAAACCTAAAAAGACTGACTATCTCTATTTTATGAAAAATAAATCGGGAGTACATGATTTTACTAGCTCTTATCAAGAGCATTTGAGAAATATAAAAAGAGCTAAAAATTAGCTATTTGATTTTTCTCAAAAACTATTGAGAAAAGTCATTGAACCTTAATGTGAGGTAGAAACTAAAATTTTACTATCCATACTGTTTAAAAAGTATAGATAGAGACAAAAGTGCAAAAAATTAAAAAATCTCCCGATGCTCAACCATAGCACAATAGTTCTGAACTACAGCAATTCCAGCCTCTTTCACTCTATCGGCAGCTTCATTATTAACTAAGCCAAGTTGTGTCCAGTAGACCTTTACATCTCCACGAGCAATCACAGCATCAGCTATTGCTCCAAGTGCAGCAGGTTTTCTAAATACAACTACCATATCTACAGGCTCATCAATATCAGCTAAACTTCTGTAAACTTTTTCTCCTAAAATCTCATCATGTTTAGGATAGACAGGTATCATTTTATAACCTACATCTTTCAAATACTTTGCTACACGGTTACTCGCTTTAGAAGCGTCAGGAGAGCAACCTAACACAGCAATAGTTTTTACCTCTTCAAAATATTTTTTCATCTCATCTCGATTTGAGTTAACTCTTGGCATTTCACATTCCATAATATATTCCTTTACGATATAATTCTGTCTATTATAATACTTAGGAAACATAAATGTTAGATTTAAAATCTATAAAAGAGGCACAAGAACGCTTAGATGGAGTCATTCACCATACATCATTCTCTTATGCACCCATACTCTCTGAAATGAGTGGCTATGAGGTCTACTTAAAAAAAGAGAACCTACAACGTACAGGAGCATTTAAACTTCGTGGAGCATTTAACAAGATTGCTACCCTTATTGAAGCAGGGAAAAAAGGTGGTGTTGTAGCGGCCAGTGCAGGGAATCATGCTCAAGGAGTTGCATTTTCAGCAAAACATTTTGGAATAGAGGCTACTATTGTTATGCCTGACTCTACCCCTTTAAATAAAATTCAAGGGGTAAAAGAGTTTGGAGCAAAGGTTATTTTACATGGAGCAAACTATGATGAAGCCTATGCCTATGCCATAAACTATACAAAAGAGAATAACTTAGAGTTTGTTCACCCTTTTACAGATGATGAAGTGATGTCTGGACAAGGTACAGTGGCTCTTGAGATGTTAGAAGAAGTACCAAACTTAGATGCAATTATAGTACCTGTCGGTGGAGGAGGACTTATTGCAGGAATGGGGGTTGCAATTAATGCTTTAAGTCCAAAAACAAAAGTGATTGGTATTGCCTCAGAAGGAGCTCCTGCGATGAAAAACTCTTATGACCGTAAAAAGGCTTATGGAACAAAAAGTGTACGAACCATTGCAGATGGAATTGCCGTTCGTGATGCCTCACCTATTACACTTGAACACATTTTGAAAGAGGTAGATAGTTTAGAGTTGGTCTGTGAAGATGAAATTTCAGCGGCTATTCTATTTTTGTTGGAGAAACAAAAACTCTTAGTCGAAGGAGCTGGTGCTGTAGGAGTCGCTGCACTACTTCACAATAAAATTAATCTTGAAAAAGGTTCTAAAGTAGGCATTGTTCTAAGTGGTGGAAATATTGATGTAACAATGCTATCATTGATTATAGAAAAAGGACTTGTAAAGAGTAATAGGAAAATGAAACTCTCAGTAGTCATGGTCGATAAACCTGGTTCACTAATGATATTTACTGAGTTACTAAAAAAAATAGATGCAAATATTGTTCATATTGGTTATGACAGAACCTCTGTAGAGTTAGAGTTTGGAGATGCCGTTGTCTCTGTTCATTTAGAGACAAAAGGCATTGAACATCAAGAGAAAATACGTAGTATTCTTAGAGAGAATGGATTTAAATTTGAAGAGTTATTATAGACTCTTCGCTACTCTTCTAGGGATATTAACTACTTTTGCAACATGCTGGTTCTCACTAATAACACGTCTTCCCCATAAAAAACGTTTTTTGTAAAAACAGTGTTTGTTAAAATTACAAATAACCACTTTCTTAGCACCTGAACTAGCATGAATAAAGTTTCCATTACCTAAATAGATACCTACATGTGTTACTCGATTTGGGTATCTTCTTTTTGTAGCAAAAAAGACCAAATCTCCCTTTTTAAGTTCATGAAATAAAACTAGTTGACCTATTTTAGCTTGGTCACGAGATACACGTGGAAGATAAATACCTACATCACCAAAAACTTTTCGTGTAAAACCAGAGCAATCATAATTATTAGGGCCAGTTGCACCCCAAACATACTTATACCCAAGTAGTGCTTTTGCATTCCACTCTATCTCATCTTCAACTTTTAGTGGAACCCAATTCTCCTTCTGTGTTGATGTTTTTTCAGAATTTAAACTCAATTTTGTTAAATTAATCTGCTCTATCTGCTCTTTTACTTCAGTAAAAGCACTCTTCTCTTTTTTAACTTGTGGTTGAGTTTGACTACAAGCTGACATAAATAGTGCAAATGCTAAGAGTGATACCCTTATAACTTTTCCTTCCAACATCAATTCAAATCCTCCTTATTTGATTTCTTGATAATTAAAGCATAACAAATTTTTTCACTTTTATCCTGCCTATTTTTTAATATTTTTAATATTTATGAAAAAAAAGTTCATTTTATATGATTAACTGTTTTTTTATAAACAATATACAATATTAATAATTTTATAATATTGTTTTTAAACATAATTAGTGAGTAAAATTTATAATTAGAATGGGAAATTAATGAGATTAAGCCATTTGAAAGTAGTTTTAAGATAAAGATTTTTTTAATATAAAAAACTAATTATATATATAAGTTTTATTTAATACAAAATAAAAAGTCTGATAATTTTTAAGCAATCAACTCCTCCTAACTTCTACTAAAAACCAAAAAAATATATTCTTAAAACTCTAAATTTAGAGCTTTAAATTTGAGAAGAATTTTTTTTGTGTGCCCTAAGCCATATAGCTAAAATTTCGTATTATTTATAGAG
>JALVEV010000082.1 GCA_027030605.1 Campylobacteraceae bacterium
TACCAGAAGTCAGACCCTCTAAGAGAGCCTCCTCATCATAGAGTCCACCTCTAGCACAGTTAATTAAAACTACACCATCTCTCATCTTAGCAATCTCATCTTTACCAATCATACCAATAGTCTCTTCGGTTTTTGGTGTATGAATAGTAATAATATCACAAGAAAGAATATCATCAAAATTAGTAGTATAGGCAATGTCACAATCGGTAGCTTTTCTTGGGTCAATGTATGGGTCATAAGCTATCACATCCATCTCAAAAGCTTTAGCTCTTTTTCCTACACGAGAACCAATATTTCCAAAACCAATAATTCCTAGTTTTTTGTCTTTAAGTTCTGTTCCATACCAATCTTGTCTTCTCCAAACTCTATCTAACTTTAAGTTGTTATGAGCATAAGGAAATTGACGTACACATGATAGCATGTGAGCCATAGTAAGCTCTACAGCAGCAATGGTGTTTGCAGTTGGTATATTCATAACTACAATACCTCTTTTACTACAACCATCAATGTCAACATTGTCAACACCAACACCTGCACGTACAATAGCTTTTACCTTGTTTGCATTGTCAAGAAAAGCTTGGTCAACATCGGTAGATGAACGGGTAATGGCCACATCAGCAAGGGGGATGATTTCTGAGATGAGCTTATCTTTAGGCTCATCTGCAGCATTAATTAGATTTATATCTGCATCATTTGCGAGAATATCCAACCCTGTTTGGTGGATATGGTCACAAACTACGATAGTGATTTTAGACATATTTGTCAGTTCCTACTTTCTTTTAAAATCAGCAAATGCGTCACCAAGGGTCATACTGTCATCTTGTTGGGCATTTAGTTTCTCAAGAGCTTCACGCTCTTCTTGACGCTCAAGTCTTCTTACAGAGATTCTAATTCTATCATTTTTAGCATCAATGAAAGAGATTACAGCTCTAATTTCTTGACCTTTTTCAATCTCTTCTTCTTTAAGTGGTGCAAGGTCATCAAGTCTAAGAAGGGCATCAACACCAGGTTCAATAGAGACAAAGATACCAAAATCTTTTTTATCTTTAACTGTTCCCTCTACAATGTCACCAACTTTATGTGTTTTTGCAAAGGTAGCTACAGGAGACTCTTGCATAGCCTTAATACTTAGTGAAACTTTACCTTGCTCTCTGTCAATTTTAATAATCTTAACTTCAAGCTCATCACCTACTTTACAGATATCTTTAGCTGATTGACCCTTTTCCCAAGAGATTTCTTGATTATGTAAAAGACCCTCAACTGGTCCAATCTTAAGGAATGCACCAAAATCTGTTACAGAAGATACAGTACCTTTAATTACATCACCTACTTTATTAGCAGAAGCAAATTTATCAATTGGTTTTGGAAGTAAAGTTTTTCTTGAAACTCGAAGTCTTCTTTGTTGTTTATCAATCTCAATGATTTCAACATCAAGTACTTGACCAATCTCAATATGGTCTTTTGGATGTTTAACATTCTTTTCCCAAGAGAGTTCAGATACATGAAGGAAGGCTTCTAAATCTTCACCTAAATCAACAAAGGCACCATAAGGTTCAATATTTGAGACAGTTACAGATACAGTATCACCTGCTCTTAATGTATTATCAATATCTTTCCATGGGTCAAGGTTAGCTTCTTTAATAGATAGGGAGAGGTGTCTTTTCTTTTTATCATAATCAATTGCAATAACATTAACTTCATCACCCTCTTTATAGTATTTTGAAGGGTTAACAGGACCTTTATGAGAGATTTGAGAGTAGTGAACTAGACCATCCATACCACCAACATCTACAAACATACCATATGAAGTTATTTTTTTAACTACACCAACAACAACAGCTTTGTTCTCTAGCAATCTATCAACAATCTCTTGTGTTTCAGCTTTTTCACGTTCAATCAGCTCTTTTCTTGAGACAATTACACTACCTTTTTCTTTATCAACTTTAACAATAAGTGCTTTGATATTTTTACCAATTGGGTCTGTTTTATAGGAGATGTAAGAGAGTGTTCTTGGCATAAAGAACTCTAATCCTGAAACATCAACAACAAAACCACCTTTATTTTTCTTAGTAATAGTACCTTCAATAACATACTCTTGCTCTTCATCGTACTCTTCAATAAACTCGGCTAGTGCTGCTCTTTTCTCTGCTAACTCATAAGAGACAGTTGGTCTTTCACCTCTCTGTCCTGTAATAACAACAGGGATTGTATCACCCTCTTTAAAGAAGAGTTCTCCATCTTCATCTCTAATTTGGTCCAATGACATAAATGCTTCATTTTTACGACCAACATCAATAATTGCTTGGTTATCTTCTTCAACTATTTTAACAATAACACCATCTACTAAATCACTTTTTGTATCTGCTTTCTTAAACGACTCCTCGAGCATCGCTCCAAAATCTACGTCTTCTATTTCGATATCTTCGAATTTCATCATGCTTACTAATCCTTGCTTGTGCCTAATTTCGTGCTATTATACTCTTTTTAATTTAATTCATAATGAAAAAGTAACAATATATAGTAAGAAGAGAGCATAAGAGTAGGTTAGGTAGTTACACCTTAAAGTAAAGTTTAAAGTGTAAAAAGGTAAGAGTAATTTAAGAAAATTTTTGAATTTTATCTATAACATTTTGAACAATCCAGTCAGGAGTGGAAGCACCTGCTGAAATACCACAAAGGTTTTTATTTTTAAACCAATCAGCTTGTAGTTCTTGTTCATTTTCTATTAAGTAGCTATCTGGACAGTAGTTTTGTGCAATGCTATGAAGCATTTTTGTATTGGAGGAGTGTTTTCCCCCAATGATAATCATAATATCTGCTCTTTGGGCAAGTTCTGCTGCTGCATCTTGATTTTCAAAAGTTGCATTACAGATTGTATTGAAGACACGTACCTCTCGTTTTGTCAAGATAAGTTCATTGACAATTTTTAAAAAATCTTCAGGTTTTTTAGTTGTTTGAGAGACAACAGCAACTTTACTTTTTAAAGGTAGCTCTTTTAGCTCATTTTCTTCAAGTACAACAAATGCATCTTTTGGATTTTGAGCATATGAGACTACACCTTTTATTTCAGGGTGGCTTTTATCTCCAAAAATAACAATAGAGTAGCCCTCTTTGCTCATTTTAGAGACAATGTTTTGAGGAGTAGTTACATAAGGGCAGGTAGCATCAATAATTTTATTCTCCTGTTTTTTTAGTTGAGCTAACTCATCTTTTGGAATACCATGTGTTCTTATGACTACAGCATTATCATTTTCAATATCTTCAAGCTCTTCTACTAACCCAATGTTAAAGTTATCTTTTAATCTAGCAATTTCATCTTTGTTGTGAATAAGTGGACCATAGGTAAATGAGTTTTTATGCTCCTCTGCAATCTTAATGGCACGTTTAACACCATAACAAAATCCATACTTTGAGGCAAGTTCTATTTTCATATTATATATTAGTTCCTTATAGCGGTAATTTGCGAAAGTATATCAAAAAAGTTAGGAAAAGAGGTATCAATACACTCTATATCTTCAATCTCCATACCACAAAGGACTCCTGCAATGGCAAAACTCATAGCAATTCGGTGGTCACCATGGGAGTTAATAGTAGCAGAGTGTAACTCTTTACCTATAATCTCATAACCATCTTCATGCTCAATAGTCTCAATACCACAAGCGTTTAGTCCAGTTAGTACAGTTGAGACTCTATCACTCTCTTTAACACGTAACTCTTTTGCATTCTTTACAACTGAAGTCCCATTGGCTAAAGCCATAGCAATAGCAAGTGCAGGAAGCTCATCTATAAGCCAAGCAATAT
>JALVEV010000083.1 GCA_027030605.1 Campylobacteraceae bacterium
TTAGTTGTAACAGTAATATCGATTTTTTTAGCACTTGTTGATTTGATGATGTCATCAATCGTAACAGCAGTGGTAGGTTAGTATGTCATTTCAGTGGTATGCAATCCAAGTCTATTCAGGTTCTGAACAGGCTGTAAAAAAAGGGATAGAGCTTTTAGCAGTAGAGAATGGCATAGAAGACCAAATTGAGTCTATCATTGTTCCTACAGAAGAGGTTATTGAAGTAAAAAACGGAGAGAAGAAGATTACTGAACGTGTGCTCTACTCTGGTTATGTTTTTGCTCATGTTAGTTTAGATACATCACTTTGGCATAAGATTCAATCTCTACCAAGAGTATCTCGTTTTATTGGAGAAGGTAAAACAGCTACACCTCTTTCTGAAGCTGATATTAAAGTTATCTTAGACAAAATGGAGAAAAAAGCTGCTCCTAGACCTAAAGTTGACTTTGAAGATGGAGAGATGGTTCGTATTGTAGATGGTCCATTTGCTAACTTTACAGGAATGGTTGAAGAGTATGATTTAGACCATGGAAAATTGAAATTAAATGTTTCAATCTTTGGTAGAAACACTCCTGTAGAGATTCTCTACACACAAGTAGAAAAAATTATATAGATTTAGTTTATAAATAGGGGAATAGAGTTTAACTCTATTCCCCTTTTTTATGTTACTCTTTTTAAGAGTTTGAATCATAATAAAAAAGTTATTATGATTCAAGTTTTTATTTTTTTAATAAACGACTATTTTATCTAAGGAGACAATGATGGCAAAAAAAGTAACTGAAAAGTTCAAAATGATGATTCCTGCTGGATCAGCTAATCCATCACCACCAGTAGGACCAGCACTTGGTCAACGTGGTGTTAACATTATGGAGTTTTGTAAAGCATTTAATGAAAGAACAAAGGACAAAATGGGATTTAAAATTCCTGTTGAAGTGACTGTTTATGCAGATAGAAGTTTTACATTTGAGACAAAGCAACCACCAGCATCTGAGCTTATTATGAAAGCTGCTGGTATTAAAAAAGGTACAGACAACCCTATTATGAACAAAGTAGGAACACTTACCGCAGCTCAAATTGATGAGATTGTTGAGAAGAAGATTGCAGATTTAAATACAGATGACAAAGAGATGGCAGCAAAGATTATTGCTGGTACTTGTCGTTCAATGGGTGTTGATATTACTGACTAGTAGTATCCTTTTTATAATTACCACAGAGTTGTGGGAGATTTATTATCGTCGGAGAAATAAATGGCAAAAAAAGTAAATAAAAAAAGAGCAGCGCTCTTAGAGAAAATAGATGTAGAGAAGAACTACTCTGTAGATGAAGCTACAGCTCTTCTTTCAGAGTTAAAGTCAGCTAAGTTTGATGAGACAGTTGAAATTGCATTAAACTTAAATGTTGACCCAAGACATGCAGACCAAATGCTTAGAGGTTCAGTAGTTCTTCCAAATGGTACAGGTAAAAAAGTTAGAGTTGCAGTATTTGCAAAAGATGATAAAGCTGATGAAGCAAAAGCAGCAGGTGCTGATTTGGTTGGTTCTGATGAGTTGATTGAAGCAATTCAAGCAGGAAATATAGATTTTGATACAGTAATTGCAACACCTAATATGATGGGAACACTAGGTAAAGTAGCGAGAATTTTAGGGCCAAAAGGTCTAATGCCAAACCCTAAAACAGGAACAGTTACTATGGATGTAGCTAAAGCTGTTACAGAAGCTAAGGGTGGTAAAGTTAACTTTAGAACAGACAAAAAAGGGAATATTCACGCTGGAATTGGTAAAGTATCTTTCGGTGCTGATAAAATTAAAGAGAATTTAGAGACTTTTGTACAGACAATTAACAAAGTTAAACCAGCTTCTGCAAAAGGAAGATATATCCTTAATGGAGCATTATCATTAACTATGAGTCCTGCTGTAACACTTGATACAGCTGAACTTTTAGAGATGAAAGCAAAAGCGTAAGCCTAAAGCTTAGGACACAAAGGAGAAATGGGTAGACAAATAGGGGTCAGGTTTAAACCTGACCCCTATTTGTCTACCCATTTCAACAATCCCTTTTTGTCTTTTCCTTTATGCTTGGCATAAAACGATTTTAGGCTGAAGATAATAGGGGCGAAAGCTTAATTAATATACTTGAAAGAGTATATGTGTCAAATATGACACCCTATTAGAGGTCGAAAGGAGAAAAAATGACTAGAACTGAAAAAGAAGCTATTGTTGCTGAACTATCAACTTCTTTTGCTGAACAGGGTGCTGTAATTGTTTGTGATTACAAAGGTATGACTGTTGAAGCATTAGAGGGTGTTAGAGCATTAGCTAGAGAAAATGATGTTAATGTGAGAGTTGTAAAAAACACACTAGCAGGAATTGCACTTAAAAATGCAAACTGTGAAGAGTTGGAACTTCTTGATAACAACATCTTTATCTGGGGTGAAGACCAGATTGCTACTTGTAAAGTGGCTGATAAATCTGCTATTGCTAATAAAGGTAACTTCTCTATTAAAACAGGCGTAATTGAGTCTAAGGTTGCTGATTTAGCAACGATTGAAGCGATGGCTAAATTACCTGGTAGAGAAGAACTTCTTGGTATGTTACTTAATGTTTGGAATGGCCCAGCTCGTGCTATTACAATTGGTCTTCAAGCATTAGCTACTAAGAAAGAAGAAGAGGCGTAGGTTTTGTAGGTTCGATTTTATCGAACAAATTAAATATTAAAATTATAGAATCATAAAAGGAATTAATTATGGCAACAACTAAAGAAGATGTATTAGAGTTTATCTCAAACATGTCAGTACTTGAGCTTTCTGAGCTTGTAAAAGAGTTTGAAGAAAAATTTGGTGTATCTGCACAAGCTACTGTCGTAGCAGGTGGTGGAGCAACAGCAGAAGCAGAAGAAGAGAAAACAGAGTTTGATGTTGTTCTTACAGATGCTGGTGCTAAGAAAATTAATGCTATTAAAGTAGTAAGAGCAATTACTGGTCTTGGTCTTAAAGAGGCTAAAGCAGCAGTTGAAGAGGTACCAACTACTCTTAAAGAAGGTATTACTAAAGAGGAAGCTGAAGAGATTAAAAAACAAATTGAAGAAGCTGGTGCTTCTTGTGAAGTTAAATAGGTCATTTTTGACTTATGCCTTTCAGGTGAGTTCTGCTCATCTGAAATTTTAAATGTTTTAACCCTTTCTTCTACTGCATTAGTAACAGTAGATTATAACTCTTGTGCTGCATTAGTAACAGTACAAAATCAACAAAGACAGATTAAATTTATAATATTTTATGAGATATAGCGATAAGCTATTGTGCAATAGTTTTTTTGTATATCTTATACATTCATCTAATAACATAACACACTATAAAGAGGTTTGCCCATGTTAAATACTTTACACTCTGGAAATAGACTTAGAGTCGACTTTTCAAAGACCCCTCAACAGATTGCTGTTCCTAATCTACTTCAACTTCAACAAAAATCTTATGATGACTTCTTAATGATAGGTGCTAAAAACCGTTCAGAATCAACCATTGAAAAAGTTTTCTCTTCTGTTTTTCCCCTTCATGACCATCAAAATAGACTTACTTTAGAGTATAAAGGGAGTGATATTGTTCAGCCTAAATATACCATTCGTGAGTGTATGGAACGTGGATTAACCTACTCTGTTTCATTAAAAATGAACATTGCTCTTACTATTTGGAACAGAGATGAAAAGACAGGTGAGAAGCTTGACCCTAAAGAGATTAAAGAACAAGCTGTTTATGTAAGAGATATTCCTCTTATGACCGACAGAACATCGTTTATTATTAATGGAGTTGAGCGAGTTGTTGTAAACCAACTTCACCGAAGTCCTGGTGTTATCTTTAAAGAGGAGGAGGCAACAACTGTTGCAAACAAACTAATCTACTCTGCACAGATTATTCCAGATAGAGGCTCTTGGTTATATTTTGAGTATGATGCAAAAGATATTCTCTATGCACGAATTAACAAAAGAAGAAAAATTCCTGTAACGATTTTATTTAGAGCCTTAGATTACTCTAAAGAAGATATTATGAAACTCTTCTATGCTTCTAAAGAGATTTTTGTTAAAGATAACCGTTTTGTTACTAAGTTTTCAGTTGAAGATTTTGTAGGTCGAGCTCCTTATGAAGTTAGAGACTTAGAGGGTAATGTAGTTCTTGCTGCTTCCAAAAGATTAACCAAGAAAAAAGCTCAAAAACTGATTGATGAAGGATTGGAGTGGGTAGAGTATCCAGTTGAAGTTCTTGCTGAGAGACATCTCGCTCGTCCAGTCATTGACCAAGAGAGTGGAGAGGTTCTATTTGATGTTGTTACTCAGATGGATGAGCTTAAACTTAAAAAGCTTATTGATGCTGGAGTTGAGTCGTTTCATATTGCTGATGATTTAGCAGATGGTGCTGATGATTCAATTATTAAGTCATTTATTGCTGACCAAGAGTCGCTTAGACTACTTAAGCAGACTGAAGAGATTGAAGATGAGAATGAGTTAGCGATTATTCGTATCTATAAAGTAATGAGACCAGGAGAGCCTGTAACTGTTGAAGCGGCAAGAGTCTTCTTGAAACAGCTCTTCTTTGACCCAGAGCGTTATGACTTAACTAAAGTTGGTCGAATGAAGATGAACCATAAGTTAGGTCTTGATATTCCTGATTATGTTACTGTGTTGACCTCTGAAGATATTATTAATACTGTCAAATATCTCTCAAAAGTTAAAAATGGTTCAGGTCACATAGATGACAGAGACCATTTAGGAAACAGAAGAATTAGAGCAATTGGTGAGCTACTTGGTAATGAACTCTATAATGGTCTTACTAAGATGCAAAAAGCGATTAGAGACAAGATGACTACTATCTCTGGGCAACTTGATGAGTTGATGCCTCACGATTTAGTTAACTCTAAAATGATTACAAATACCATTTTAGAGTTCTTCTCGTCAGGTCAGTTGTCTCAGTTTATGGACCAAACAAATCCACTCTCTGAAGTAACTCACAAAAGAAGACTCTCTGCATTAGGTGAGGGTGGTCTTGTAAAAGAGCGTGCTGGGTTTGAGGTGCGTGATGTTCACCCAACCCACTATGGTCGTATCTGTCCTATTGAGACACCAGAGGGACAAAACATTGGTCTTATTAATACACTTGCTACCTATGCAAAGGTAAATGAGCTTGGGTTTATTGAAGCACCTTACAACAGAGTTGTTGATGGAGTAATTCAAGATGAGATTGTCTATCTAACAGCAACACAAGAGGAGGATTTGGTTATTGCACCAGCTTCTACAAAAGTTGTTGATAGAAAAATTGTAGATGAGTTGATTGAGACTAGATGTAATGGAGAGATTCTACTTAATGAGACCAAAAAAGTTTCACTTATTGACATCTCACCACTAATGGTTTCAGGTTCAGCCGCTGCACTGATTCCTTTCTTAGAACACGATGATGCAAACCGTGCATTGATGGGGTCAAACATGCAACGTCAAGCAGTACCTCTACTTAGAACAGAAGCACCAGTTGTTGGTACGGGTATGGAAGCAATTATGTCTCGTGATGCGTGGGAGTCTGTTAAAGCAAAACGTGCAGGTAGAGTTGAAAAGGTTGACTCTAAAAATATCTATATTTTAGGTGAAGATGAGGGTGGTGTCTATATTGACCACTATCCAATGGAAAAGAACATGCGTACGAACCAAAACACTACCTTTACTCAAACACCAACAGCTAAATTGGGTGATGTGGTTGAAGCAGGTCAAGTTATTGCTGATGGTCCAAATATGGATATGGGTGAACTTGCAATTGGTAAAAATATGCGTGTTGCCTTTATGCCTTGGTATGGATATAACTACGAAGATGCGATTATTATCTCTGAAAAAATCTTAAGAGAAGATACCTTTACATCGGTGCATACTTATGAAGTTGAAGTAGAAGCAAGAGAGCTTAAACATGGTACTGAGGAGATTACAAGAGATATTCAGAACATACGTGAAGATGAACTCTCTCACTTAGATGACTCTGGTATTGTTAAACTTGGAACTCATGTTAAACCAGGAATGATTCTAGTTGGAAAGGTTTCTCCAAAAGGTGAGATTAAACCTACACCAGAAGAGCGTCTGTTAAGAGCCATCTTTGGAGATAAAGCTGGTCATGTTGTCAATAAATCACTCTACTGTAAAGCCTCTATGGAGGGTGTGGTTGTTGATATTAAAGTCTTTATCAAAAAGGGTCAAGAGAAAGATGAGAGAGCAATTCAGTCGTATGAAGAGGAGAAGGCAAGACTTGATGCTGAACATCACGATAAACTCTTAATGATTGATAAAGAGGAGCTACTTAGAATTGCAAAACTTCTCTCTGAGTCAACCTTAGTTTCCGATATAACAGTTGCAGAGGTTGATTATAAGGCTGGAGATAGTATTCCAGCAGAGGTAATTCAAGAGGTAAACCGTTTTGCTTTAAAATCAGTTGTTCAAGCTTATGACTCTTCAGTACAATCTGAGTATAACTCGACTAAAAATTACTTCCAGCGACAGAAGAAAAAACTTAAAGATGCACATGAAGAGAAGCTTCATATTTTAGAGAAAGATGATATTCTTCCAAATGGAGTAACAAAGTTAGTTAAGATTTATATTGCAACTAAACGTAAGTTAAAAGTTGGTGATAAAATGGCTGGTCGTCACGGAAACAAAGGTATTGTCTCAAATATCGTTCCTGAGATTGATATGCCATATATGAAAGATGGACGAACTGTTGATATTATTTTGAATCCTCTAGGGGTTCCATCTCGTATGAATATTGGACAGATTCTTGAAGTTCACTTAGGAATGATTGCCAAAGAGCTTGGTGACCAAATTCAAGCAATGTTTGATGAGCATAAAGATACACTAATTAGTGACCTTCGAGCTAAAATGACAGAGATTGCAGATGTAGCTAAGCTTATGAATGCAAAAGAGACCTTAGAAAAACTATCTGATGAAGAGTTACTTGTTTATGCAAGAGACTGGGCAAAGGGAGTAAAATTTGGAACCCCTGTTTTTGAGGGTGCAAACTATGAAGAGTTTGATAAGCTATTTGAGTTAGCTAAATTAGATAGAGATGGTAAAACAGAGCTTTATGATGGTAAAACAGGTGAGAAGATGCTAGAGCGTGTTAATGTGGGATATATGTATATGTTAAAACTTCACCACCTTGTTGATGAAAAAGTTCATGCACGTTCAACTGGACCATACTCTCTTGTAACACAACAGCCAGTTGGTGGTAAAGCACTCTTTGGTGGACAGAGATTTGGAGAGATGGAAGTTTGGGCATTGGAGGCTTATGGTGCTTCACATATTCTTAAAGAGATGTTAACTATTAAGTCCGATGATGTAGATGGTCGTACACGAGCCTACAGAGCTATTACAAAAGGTGAGAGTGTTCCAGAGTCTGGTGTACCTGAGACAATGTTCGTTCTTACTAAAGAGTTACAAGCACTTGGTCTTGATGTAGATTTATTTGAAAAGAAAAGAGAGGTAGAAGCATAATGAGTGATTTTTTAGATAATTTAATACCTATTGATTTAACCAAAGAGGAGCGTCCAAGAGATATTATGGCAATGCAACTTAAAGTTGCTAGTCCTGAAAAGATACTCTCTTGGTCTTATGGTGAAGTAAAAAAACCAGAAACTATTAACTATCGTACTTTAAAACCTGAAAGAGATGGACTCTTTTGTGCTAAAACCTTTGGACCTGTAAGAGACTATGAGTGTCTTTGTGGTAAATACAAAAAGATGCGTTATAAAGGTGTTGTTTGTGAGAAGTGTGGTGTTGAGGTAACTACTTCTAAAGTCAGAAGAAACAGAATGGGACACATTGACCTTGTGGCTCCTGTTGCTCACATTTGGTATGTAAGTTCATTGCCATCAAGAATTGGAACACTTTTAGGTGTTAAGATGAAAGACCTTGAGCGTGTACTCTACTATGAAGCCTATATTGTAAAAGATCCTGGTGATGCTTGTTATGACTCAGAGGGACAAACTAAATTAGCAAAATATGATGTTCTTAATGAGGAGCAGTATCAGTCTATATCTAGTCGTTTTGAAGGTTCTGGGCTAGATGCTAGAATGGGTGGAGAAGTAGTTCAAGAGCTTCTTGCTGAACTTGACCTTGTTGATATGTTTAAAGGGCTTAAAGAGGATATTTTAGCAACTAAATCAGAGGCTAAAAAGAAGACTATTGTTAAGAGATTAAAAGTTATTGAGTCTTTCTTAAACTCTGGAAACAGACCAGAGTGGATGATGCTGACTATCTTACCTGTTATGCCACCTGACCTTAGACCTCTTGTTAGTCTTGATGGTGGTAAATTTGCAGTATCAGATGTTAATGACCTCTATAGAAGAGTTATTAACCGTAATCAAAGACTTAAACGACTTGTTGAACTTGATGCTCCTGAAATTATTGTGCGAAATGAGAAGAGAATGCTTCAAGAGTCAGTTGATGCATTGTTTGATAATGGACGACGAGGAAACTCTGTAAAAGGTGCGAACAAAAGACCACTTAAGTCTCTTTCAGAGATAATCAAAGGGAAACAGGGACGATTTAGACAAAACTTGCTTGGTAAACGTGTTGATTTCTCTGGTCGTTCGGTTATTGTTGTTGGACCTAACCTTAAGATGGATGAGTGTGGATTGCCAAAAATTATGGCACTTGAACTCTTTAAACCCCATGTTATGGCTAAACTTGAAGAGCGTGGATATGCCACGACTTTAAAACAAGCTAAGAAGATGATTGAGCAGAAGCAAAATGAAGTTTGGGAGTGTCTTGAAGAGGTGGTTGATGGTCATCCAGTTCTTCTTAACCGTGCCCCAACATTGCATAAATTGTCAATTCAAGCCTTCCATCCAAAACTAATTGATGGTAAAGCGATTCAGTTGCACCCATTAGTGTGTGCTGCCTTTAACGCCGACTTTGATGGTGACCAGATGGCTGTTCACGTACCTCTTTCAGATGAGGCGATTGCAGAGGCTAAGATTTTGATGTTAGCCTCTATGAATATTTTGCTTCCTGCATCAGGTAAAGCGATTGCTGTACCTTCTCAAGATATGATTTTGGGTCTATACTATTTAACATTAGAGAAGATTGATGTAGTTGGTCAACATAAGCTTTTTGCTAATGTTGATGAGATTTTAATTGCCAATGAGCAGGGAGGACTTGACCTTAATGCTAAAATTAGAACCGTAATTAATGGTAAAATTGTAAATACAACAGCAGGTAGAGTTATCTTAAAAGCGATTATACCTGACTATGTTCCTGAATCGTACTGGAACAAAGTCTTAAAGAAAAAAGATATCTCTGCATTGGTTGACTATATCTATGCACAGAGTGGTATCTCTTATACTTCTGAGTTCTTAGATAACTTAAAAGATATTGGTTTTAAATATGCAACTAGAGCAGGTGTCTCTATCTCTATTGATGATATTAAAGTACCAGAGGTTAAAGAGTCAACAGTAACTAAAGCCAAAGAGTATGTTATTGAGATTCAGAGACAGTTTGGAAAAGGTCTCTTAACTGAACAGGAGCGTTATAATAAAATTATTGATATCTGGACAGATACCAATAATGAAGTAGCTTCTGAGCTTATGACCTTGATTAAAAAAGATAAAGATGGATTTAACTCGGTTCACATGATGGCTGACTCAGGTGCGAGGGGTTCTGCTGCACAGATTAGACAACTTTCAGGTATGAGGGGGTTAATGGCAAAATCAGATGGTTCAATTATTGAGACACCAATTACCTCTAACTTCCGTGAGGGTCTTAATGTACTGGAGTACTTTATTTCAACTCACGGTGCTAGAAAAGGTCTTGCCGATACAGCGATGAAGACAGCAAGTGCTGGTTACTTGACAAGAAAACTTATTGATGTTGCTCAAAATGTTAAGGTTGTTATGCACGATTGTGGAAGCCATGAGGGTGTTGAGGTTTCAGATATCTATGTTGGTAATGAGCTTATTGAACCTCTTTCAGATAGAGTCTATGGTCGTGTAATTGCTGCAGATGTTATTGACCCAATTACTTCAGAGGTATTGGTGAGTGAAGGGACAATGATTGATGAGGATAAAGCAAGACTTATCTCTGAATCAGGTGTACGTTCTGTAAGTATTAGAACTTCTGTTACTTGTAAAGCAGGGAAGGGTATTTGTGCGAAGTGTTATGGTCTGAATATGGCTGAAAATAAGATTGTTAAACGTGGTGAAGCTGTTGGAGTTGTTGCTGCACAATCTATTGGTGAGCCTGGAACACAGCTTACCCTTCGTACCTTCCATACAGGGGGAGCAGCAACTTCAGGAAAAGAGGAGCGACAAGTTATTGCCAATAAAGAAGGGTTTATTCGTTACTATAACCTTAATGTTAATAGAAACTCAGAGGGTAAACTACTTGTCTCTAACCGAAGAAATGCTGGAGTACTTTTGGTCGAACCTAAAGTGAAGTCATTAACAAGAGGAAAGTTAACCATTACCTCTGCTCATGATGAAGTGATACTCCATGTTCAACAAGGTGCAAAAGAGCAACGCTATACAGTAAGAAAAGCAGATATTGCAAAAACTAATGAACTTGCAGGTGTTGGTGGAAAGGTTGATGGTAAACTCTTCTTACCTTATGAAAATGGTGAGATTATAGAAGAGGGAGACTCAATTATAGAGGTGATTAAAGAGGCTTGGTCTGTACCCTCTCGTATTCCTTTTGCTTCTGAGTTGACTGTTGAAGATGGTGCACCTATTACTCAAGATATTCATGCTGATGCAAAAGGAACAGTGAAATTCTTCTTGTTAAAAGGTGATTACCTTGAGAGACATGATGGTATTAAAGATGGTAAAGTTATTAGTGAAAAGGGTCTATTTGCCGTAGTTGTTGATGATAATGAACGTGAAGCAGCACGACACTATATTGCAAGAGGTTCAATTATTGCTATTGATGATAATACTAAGGTTTCTCGTGGTGATGCCATTGCTAAAGCTGCCAATACAGACCAAGTAGTTATTGCTGAGTGGGACCCTTATGTTGAACCGATTATTGCTGAGGCAAATGGTACGTTGAAGTTTGAAGATATTATTCCAGGAGTAACTGTTGTTGAGCAGTTTGATGAGTTAACAGGTGAGAGCCGATTGACACTCAACGAATATATTCCTACAACGTATAATCCTGCAATTGTGTTGGCAACAGATGATGGAGAGATAATCTCTTATGGACTTGACCCTAAAACATCTATCTATGTTAAAGATGGTGCGAGAGTAGGGATTGCAGATATTTTAGCAAAAACACCAAAAGCTGCTCAAAAATCAAGCGATATTACCTCGGGTCTTCCAAGAGTCTCTGAACTCTTTGAAGCACGTCGTCCAAAAGATCCAGCTCTTATTGCTAGAATTACAGGTTCTGTTGCATTTGGTAAACCTCTTAGAGGTAAAAAACGTATTATTATTACGCCTGAGCATGGAGCTCCTGTTGAGCAGTTTGTCGATAAACAGCGTTCAGTAGTGGTAAGTGAAGGTGACTTTGTACACACAGGTGAAAAGTTAACTGATGGTACAGTCTCAAGCCATGATGTTCTTGCAGCTCTTGGTGAAAAAGCACTCTATGAGTATATTGTTGAAGAGGTACAAAAAGTTTACCGTCGTCAAGGGGTTAATATTTCCGATAAACACATTGAGATTGTTGTCTCTCAAATGATGCGTCAAGTAAAAGTTATTGATGGTGGTGACTCTAAATTTATTGATGGAGATTTGGTCTCTAAAAAGAAATTTAATTTAGAGAATGAAAAAGTTATTAAGCTTGGTGGGGAACCTGCTATTGCAGAACCACTACTTATTGGTATTACAAGAGCTGCTGTAGGTGCTGACTCAATTATCTCAGCTGCTTCATTCCAAGATACAACAAAAGTATTGACCTCTGCTTCAATTGCAGGTACGGTGGATACACTAGAAGACCTTAAAGAGAATGTTGTTATTGGTCGTCTTATTCCTGTTGGTACAGGTATGATTGACCTTGATGAAGTTGAACTTCAAGAGATAGATGAAGAGGAGTAAGACTCTTTATCTATTTATTTAATAGGAACAGAGCGAAAACTTTGTTCCTTAATCAATCTCTCTATTAATTTAGGTTAATAAACTCTACACCATCCTCTTCTTGAAAAAAAATATAATAATTTTAATATTTTATATAAAAGTAAAAAAAGAACAATTTAAGTTTTTAATAGATTTTTTATATTTAAAAATATAATAACTAAAGAAATTTTGGGTATAATATGCACCATTTTCTAAAACTGAGAACCCCGAAAGTACGTCTAAAGAGCGTTTTTTCGGGGTTTTCAACCCAGATTTTAATTCAAATAAAGGAATTGTATTGCCTACAATTAATCAATTGGTTCGTAAAGAACGTAAAAAGCAAGTGAAAAAATCAAAATCACCTGCACTCGTAAACTGTCCTCAAAGAAGAGGTGTATGTACTAGAGTTTATACTACAACTCCAAAAAAACCTAACTCAGCTTTAAGAAAAGTTGCAAAAGTTAGATTGACAAGTGGATTTGAAGTTATCTCATACATTGGTGGTGAGGGTCACAACCTTCAAGAACACTCAATCGTACTTGTACGTGGTGGTAGAATCAAAGATTTACCAGGGGTAAAATACCATATTGTTCGTGGTGCATTGGATGCATCTGGAGTTAATGGTAGAACTGTTGCTAGATCTAAATATGGTACTAAAAGACCTAAATAATCGAAAGATTTTTTAAAATTTAGTAATATTTAAAAAGAGTGTGAGCTTTGAAATAAGCTTTAAGCAGTTTTTATCAAATCATCTTTAAGTAGATAACCTTAGGGGATAAAAATTGAGTAAATCAATAGTAGACGATTGAAGATATAAGGAAAAAATATAATATGAGAAGAAGAAAAGCTCCTGTAAGACCAGTATTGCCAGACCCAGTACATGGTTCTAAAGTTTTAACAAAGTTTGTAAATGCCGTAATGTTAGACGGTAAAAAAGTGACAGCAGAGAAG
>JALVEV010000084.1 GCA_027030605.1 Campylobacteraceae bacterium
TAGAAAAATAAGGGGAGTCTCTATCCCTTTTCCTCGTAGATATTGAATAAACTCTACGCCACTAACCGTTAAATTGTCACAATCAAGAATAAGGAGTTCAATATTTTTACACTTCTCTTCAATATTTGAAATAGAATCAGTAGAGCTAATATGAAAAAACTTTTCGGAAATAGAGAGTTCCTCTTTCATTTTTATATGCTCATTTGCACTAATAATAAGAATATTTGCAATATAAACCATCTATAGCCTTTTGTATTTTTTAATCTATTATAAAAACTATTTATTACCAAATAGATACCGTTTGGTTACCATTTGATTACAAAAATAGTTCGCTAAAATCAAGATACAAATAGTAACTAAAAAAGTACTTCAAAGACCATAAAATAGAGTTTTTTATTGACATTGATACTGTAAATCATATATACTCTCCTTATGAAAACAATAATGATAACTCTTTTTCTATTGTTCAGTTTATCAAGCTCTATGGTTACTCTATTGGCAAGTGATAATAGCCCTATGGAGTATCTTGTTGAAGATAGTAAAGAGGAGTCAAAAAAAGATAAAATAGATGAAAACTATGCACTTGTGCCTATTGAATCTATACTTTTCTTATATGCGTCTATCAAAGAGAGCATTACCTCTTTTGAAAAAGTCTACTTTGAGCTAATCCACTCTCCTATCTACAAACCCCCTCGCTTTTTGTAACCTTTATTGTAACCCTTAAACATTCACTATTATAAACTAAAACACTATTTTATACTTAAAATTCAAGGAAAATATTATGGAAAAAGTTAGTAAATTACTTTCAGGTAATGATCTATTTAAAAACAGTTATTTCAAAAAAAATGAACAAAAATTATTAGATTTAGCCCAAAATGGGCAACATCCAAAAGCACTTTTTATTGGTTGTGCTGATTCAAGAGTTGTTCCAAACCTTATTACTCAAACTGCCCCTGGTGACCTTTTTGTCATTAGAAATGTGGGGAACTTTGTTGCTCCTTTTAAACCCGATGAAGATTTTCACTCAACAGCGTCAGGGATTGAGTATGCTGTAAGTGCGTTAAAGGTCTCAGAGATTATTATTTGTGGGCATACTCAGTGTGGAGCGATTGAAGCACTCTATAGTGGGGTAGATGAGTATGCGTTTATTCATACAAAAAAGTGGCTATCACTAGGAGGAAAAGCTAAAAGTATGGCAACCCTTGCCTTAGGTGAAGATGCTCAAAAAGAGGAACTTCTGCGTTTAACAGAAAAAGTTTCGATTGTCACACAAATTGAAAATCTTTTGACCTATCCTTTTGTCAAACAAGGGGTTGAGCGTGGCGAGATTCAGCTACATGGTTGGATTTATAATATCGCTACAGGTGATATTGAGTACTATGACCCTGATAGAAAAACATTTTTATCGTTAGATAACTTAGTAGAAAAAAGGGAGGAGGCATAAGTAATGGATGAGAAGAAAATGAGTTATTATTTAAAGCACCTCAAAGAGGATTTTAGAGCCAGTATAGTTGTCTTTTTGGTGGCAATACCACTTTGTCTTGGTATCGCCTTAGCATCAGGAGCACCTCTTTTTTCAGGTCTAATCGCAGGAATTGTAGGTGGGTTAGTTGTCTCGTGGGCAAGTGCTTCACAGTTGAGTGTGGCAGGTCCAGCAGCAGGGCTTACGGTTATTGTTTTAGGTGCAATTGAGAGCTTAGGAAGCTATCCACTTTTTCTTGTAAGTGTGGTATTAGCAGGAGTTTTACAGATTACTATGGGCTACTTAAAAGCAGGAACATTGGGAGCTTTTTTCCCCTCCTCGGTTATCAAAGGTATGTTAGCAGGTATTGGTCTTATTTTAATTATAAAACAGATACCTCATGCCTTTGGATATGATGTTAATTTTGAAGGTGATGATAGTTATATGTTAGAGACGGCATCTTCAAGTTTTAATACACTTTTTCAAAGCTTCTCAGCAGTATCTCTCTCTATCTCTCTTTTAACTTTGGTCTCTTTAGCTCTTTTATGGTTATGGGAGACGGAAAGGTTAAAGAAATTTGCTTTTGTTCGTAATGTTCCTGCTCCTCTTATTGTAGTGGTGTTGGGGATTCTATATACAGCTATTATTGGCAATATCGAAAAGACACATTTGGTCTCTATTCCAGAAATTAGTGGTTTTGAGAGTTTGACAAAACTCTTTATTTTCCCTGACTTTAGTGCTTTACTGAATCCACAAATCTATGTTATTGCTATAACTCTTGCTATTGTTGCTAGTATTGAGACTCTTTTAAGTTTGGAAGCTGTTGATAGATTAGACCCACTTAAACGGGTTGCTCCGACCAATAGAGAACTAAAAGCACAGGGGTTAGGAAACATTATTAGTGGTATGATTGGAGGGCTTCCTTTAACCTCTGTTATTGTTCGTAGTTCCGTTAATGTCTATAATGGAGGACGAACTAAAGTATCTTCATTCCTACATGGTTGGTGGTTAGTGTTGAGTGTTTTTGTGTTAGCTCCTCTACTAAATATGATTCCTTTGGCTTCTCTTGCTTCTATTTTAATCTATGTTGGATACAAATTAGCAAGTCCTAAACTCTTTAAAGAGCTGTATCATCAAGGTTGGAATCAATTTTTACCATTTGTTATTACGATTGTTGCTATTTTATCTACCGATTTACTTCAAGGTATTGCTCTAGGTATGGTTGTTGGACTCTTTTTTGTTATACGCACCAATTATCATAAAGCGATTAGCATGAAAAAAGAGGGTAATGTTTATAGAATTACTCTTCATAAAGATGTCTCTTTTCTCAATAAAGCACTACTCCGACGCTTTTTCAATGAGGTAGAGAATAATAGTCATGTTATTATTGATGGTAGTAAGGTAGAGTTTGTAGACCATGATATTTTAGAAGCTATTGATAACTTTATTGTCACCTCTTCTGATAGAGATATTAGCGTTGAGAAAAAACTTTTTGTTGACCTCAAAGAGTCCTAAAACTGTAGGAGTATATTCTATTTAGCAGAATATACTCAAGAGTTTATCTCTATTTCTGATATAATAGTGTAATTTACTATGTTAGGAATAGACCTTGAAATATCTTATTAATTTTATTGAAGCCAAAAATGTAACTAAGGCAAAAATCTTCCCTCACTTAAAGTGCAGTCGTCAAGAGGCAAAAATCTTACAATATATCTGTCGACGTTTTGTTAAGGGGATAGAGGAGACAGCTGTACTGGATATCTTACAAGATAACTTTGAGTATGAGAGTTATGACTACCTAAACTACCTTAGTGTGATTAAGAAGTTGATGGACATGGGGTGGATTGTTCAGATTAGTTTTGGACAGATAAAGGTGCAAGAGGTCTCTAAGCTTGAGATTTTAAATACCTCTGTTGCCCCTACGATGAGTCTTCTTCGTCTTTTAGAGGAGGGGTCACTAGAGATTTCACTACCTGACATTAAGCCATATACCGACCATTTGGAGTATCTGCAAGACCAGTTTGATGTGATTGATTTGCTCTTTCAAATGTCTAACTCTAAGCAGGGCTTTTTGGAGACCTCTTTAAGTGTAGGACGGCTTAAAAGCAAGTTAGCACTTCTTACTCAACGAATTGTTGAGCGACTTAAGATTACAGATGAGCCAATTGTCGTTGAGGAGTTTTTTAAGGAGAAAGAGTTTGATGAGCGTGAGAAGAAAATCTTCTTGGCACTTCTAAAAGAGGAGTATGCAGGTGGTGAGGGCCAGTTACGAGATATGAATGTACTTATTGAGCTTATCTCTGTTGATGA
>JALVEV010000085.1 GCA_027030605.1 Campylobacteraceae bacterium
AAAGATGAAGAGATGGTTTCTAAATGGAGTAGTGATTACGACAAGCTAATAGCACTTTTAGCTCAAAATGGATTAGCAATCGAGCATAAAATCCGATTAGAACCAAATGGTGAAGATGTGGAGTATGTAGTCGAAGCTGAAGAGGAACAACTTAGAGAAAAATCAATATCAAAAGGTATTGAGAGAGCCAATTAAAATGATAACAGCTCACTACATTACCAACCAAGGCAGACGAAAAAATAATGAAGATGCCATACTACTTTGCAATGAAATTATTACCAATAACAGTGTTGGTATTAAAACAGTAGAAGAGAATCAAGC
This sequence comes from Campylobacteraceae bacterium, assembly GCA_027030605.1. Lineage (GTDB taxonomy): Bacteria > Campylobacterota > Campylobacteria > Campylobacterales > Sulfurovaceae > UBA1140. The sequence goes on from JALVEV010000085.1 coordinate 322, forward strand.
TCTATTTATAGTTGCTGATGGTATGGGTGGCTATAACAGAGGTGAGTATGCTAGTTGGCTTATACTTAACTCTTTTAAAGAGAGTGATTTTAATCTTGAGATAAATATTAAACAAGCAAAAGAGAAGTTAGACCAAGAGGTCAAAAAAGATAAAACACTTCTAAATTTTGGAGCAGTTATTGCAGGTATTTTTATAGACCATAACCGAGCAACTATATTTAATTGTGGTGATAGCCGAGTATATCGTTATAATAGTGGATTTTTAGAGCAACTTAGCTATGACCACTCCATAGTACAACAGTTGGTAGAGTTAGGTGAAATAGAGTTAAAGGAGATGAGAAAACATCCCAAAAAAAATATGGTTACCTCTGCTATTTGTGGAGATTTAACCAATGAACTACCCCTATTTTATAGCAAAGAGATAAATCTAAAAGCCAATACAATATTTTTTATCTGTAGTGATGGCATTTGGGAGAGTGGAGATATTGAAGAGATTGAAACTTGTTTTTTAGATTTAAATAGCTGTTTAGAGTGTTTGGAGAAGTTGGTTTTGAAGTCAGATGTTGAGGATAATTTTAGTGGGGTTGTTTTGGAGATTAAATTAGGAAATAGAGAGAATTTAGACTCCAAAGATAAAAAATAAATCTAAATTCCATTTCCATAATCTTTGATTTGGGAGAGTGAGGTTCACATAAAGTATTAATAGACACCTAAAGATTTCATAGTCTCAACGGAAAGTTTATTGGTAACGGCTAAACCATTTGCTTTTTGGTAAGCTCTTATGGCTGACTTAGATTCTATATTCCATATACCATTAATGCTTCCTTGGTAAAATCCTTGAAATTGTAATGCTCTTTGGACTTTTTTTATAATATTTGGTGTTAGCATTCCTTCACACACAATAGGCATCCATTTAGCGTAACCCTTGGTACGCTCTCTTTCTGTGACAACAGTAATATACTCTTTAGGAATGACTATCTTTTTGTATTTAGCTGGTTCTTCTATTTTTTTAACTTTGACGATTGTATATTTTTCAGGTGTTTTAACTTTTTGACTATGTGCAGGGGTAACAACTATCTTTTTTGCAACCGTTTTATACTTTGCTTCGGTTTGAGTTAAACAGATTTTGTCACATTGAGTTTTTAGACGAGAAGAGGCATACTGTCTAGAGGCATCTGTCCAATAGTACTTTGAATCTTCAATCTTTTTTTGTTGAGTTATGGTTTTGTATTTAGCAGGAATGGCAACTCTTTGAGTTGTAGCTGGGGTAACCAGTTGTTCTATTTTAAATGTTTTAAATTTAGGTGTGACAGCAACACTTTTTTTAACCGCTGGTTGAAGTACAATTCTCTTTGTAATCTCTTTATATTTCGTAGGAACTTCTGTTAAACAGAGTACTTCAGATTGATTACATCCTCTATTTTCACAGATTGTTTTTCTCCACTCTGTTCTAGCAGGTTCTATGGCAACTTTGTCTTTTACTTTTTTATAAACTGCACCAGAGGGAAGTAACTTAAGAGAAGTATTGTCTGTTACAATTTTTTTTACAACCGTTTTATACTTAGCAGGGGTTACAACAATTCTCTCACTTGCTTCAGAAGCCAATATCTTTGAGGTAGTAGAAAGATACTTTGCAGGTTGAAAATGTTCATAGAAGCAAGTTCCTACCTGTGCATTTTGAATATCCATACCAGAATTAGCAGCTGCTTGAATACAAGAGTTAAAAGCCTTTGGAGAGTTACTATTTAACTCTCTTCTCCAAACTTTTTTTGCAGGAGTTATTAAAACTCGTTCATAAACAGTTTTATAGGTAGTAGGAGTTACTATGATTTTCTCTCTTCCATCACTAATTTTAACTCTCTTTTCATATATTTTATATTTTGGAGGGATTACCTCATATTTAATGCTTTCATCACTAACAAGTACTTTTTTTGTAGATTTGATACTTGTAACTTTTTTATATTGAGGAGGATAAAAAGCTTTAGTAAAACATTGTCCAGGTTTGGCAGATATAGGCATCTCTTCTAAAGTATTGGCTGATGCTACATTACAAAAAGATAGTACAACCAGTGACATTGGTATTTTTTTAATCATTAATAGTTTTTCCTTTTTCTTGATTTTTAATATAATTTTTTAAATGTGATTTTTAAGACCCCATTTCTATATGAGTCTTGCATTGTATTTTCATCGGCATTTTGAGGAAGATAAAGTGGTGTAATAGATTGAGTTATGGTTGTTTCATAACTAACTCCTGTTTCTGTTTTTATCTTAGTTTGTTCTCTTACTGTTATCTCAATACTTAATATTCTATCTACTAGACTAAGCTCTATTTGAGTATTGTTATTATCTTCAATATTTCGTTCTAAAACATAAGAGTCCTCTCTCTCTTCAAAATCCATAATATCGCTACTATCCTCTTTTTTATACTCTACACCATTATGTTTAGCGATTAAACGATTTAGTTTTTCATCAAAATCTATAATATCTTCTGCCGCATCATAGACCCCTTTTTGCAAATCTATATCTGCATAAAGAGAAATAGTTGCTATAAAGAAAAATATTATATAACATTTTATACTTTGTTTTAACATCTGTAGTAATCCCCTAATTTTCGCGTAATTGTACATAAAAAATATTATTTAAATATTATTTTAAAATATTAATATCTGATTTTTATTATTAAGTTTAGTTATTTATGCTAAATTTCTAAAGATATTTATCTTTAAGGGGGAATAGTGAAAAAAATTTTATTTTTATTTTTAATTTATGCTACGAGTATAGAATCTAGTGAACAAGGTTGTGTCATCTCTTTTTTTAGTAAAGAGAGGTCCCCTTGTAGTTCGACAACAGAGGAGAGTAAAAAAAGGAGTGTTGCACCTATTTGTATTAAGGAAAAAACCGATAAAACGATTTTAGATAGAAAAAAAATAGAGGAGAAGTTACATAGTATACTCATAGATGTTAAAGAGTATAAAAAGAAAAATTTAGAGAAGACCAAGAGGCTAGAAGAGGAGCTAAATTTGATGAAAAAAAAGTTTCAGCAATATAAAATGAGAAAAACTAAAGAGTTAAAGAGAGTTAAAAAGCAATTATACTCTACTACTAAAAAACTTAAGAGCAAAATAACTAAGAGTAAAAAAAAGAAGTTAGTTAAAGTTCATAAAAAAGTTAAGAGGTATGTTAAACGAAAACCTCAAAGGAAAAAAGTGGTTATTGCCAAAGCAATAAAAAGAGAGATACCTTCAACTGTAACTGAAACTTCTCATAAAGTTATACACAAGGTAATACATAAGATGGAGCCTTTACCTATTGTTATGTATGATACTCCATGGATTGAAATTGTTGTAGATAAAAATATAAATATTTATGACCTTGCTCTAAAATACTATGGAGATAAACAAGAGTATAAAAAAATATATATTGCAAAT
>JALVEV010000086.1 GCA_027030605.1 Campylobacteraceae bacterium
CTCCTGTTGAAGAAGTCGCACTTTTAAAAGGTTAGCAATGGTTAATTTACTCTCACCATACTTCTCTATAAAGAGTTGTAGTTTGGCTTCATCTAAAACACCCTCTCGAATTAATAAATCTATAATTTTTTGCATTTTTTATCCTATCTATAGTTATATCGTTTGGTAAATTTATCATTTTGATAGACATCTATAATCATACTAACTCTATCTTTTTTATCTCTTTTAATATAGAGCTGATATGACATACTCTCTTTTGTTTCATCTTGAAATCTATAGACCTCATTTTTGAGTCTATACTTTTTTTGCATAAAGAGATAAAATATCTTTGAGAGTACAAAGTTTGTCTTTGGTAGGTGTAGGTCATATATCTCTTTTTTATCTACTAAAGCTTGAAGAAGCAGTTGTTTTTGCAATAATATTGTCCCAAAATAACTTGCATTTGCTCGTGCATCTTTAGTTGAAGTAAGGTGTACCATTGGTAACGATATACGCTTAATATTGTCTGTCTCTAAACATGACAAACCATAAAGAGTTAGATACTTTTCATTAGAGATATTACGGTTTTTAAAAAGATATTTATATCCATAATCACAAGCTTTATTATAAGATTGTTTCTCATAAAGTTTATACAGATTTGAAAGGTTTGATGAGAACAACCAATCTGTTGTCATCAAAAAAAATAGTATTAGTTTCATTAGATTCTTCCTTTTTTAATTTGTCCTATCAATCTCTTAGCCTTTGAGGATTTACTCTTTTGATAATACTTAGCTAAAATATTAATCGCCTCTTGCTTTCTGCCCATCTTTGCTTTTGATTTGGCAAACAGTAGCCAACTCTCATCAAGTTTAGCGTTGAGTTTATTAGCTTTTAATGCCCACTCTTCTGCCTCTTTATAAGAGGCTTTTTTATAAAATGCCTTTGCCAATAAAAGTGCATCTCGTGAGCTATGAGAGTGTGAATACTTCTCTTTCATTGTCTCTATATAATTTGCTGAAGTAGCATGAAACTTAATTTTTTTCATAACATGTGGTTTAGAGTTATTCGAACGCTCAACTCTACTCATTGAGGCTAACTCTTTTGCTGTTAAATAGTTATTAACTTTTGCCTTAACCAACCTTTTATGGGGCTTATGTTTTTTTATGACCCTTTTTTGTGCATAATGTATAGACTCCTCTTTTTCAAGATTAATAACGGGAATAACTGGCTCTAATGAAATCTCATGAAGCTTCTCTTTTGTATCTTCCTTTAAGAACTCTTTTTTAGATGTTTTCAGAGGAGTATTCATAACCATCTCAGCATTTAAGCTATGGGTCTCTTTTGTTGCCGATAGAACTTTAGTTATAGGTTGATGATGAATAGCAACACTCTCTTTTGTATATTTATCGTATAGATAAGTTCCACCTACACCGACAGATGCTGTAACAATACTACTAACTACAGGAATCATAATAGCTTTTATTTTATAGTGATACCATTTTTTCTCTAACGCTTCTATTTTATGCATTTATATATCCTAATCTAATAGCTGCCATCTCAAGAATCTTTTTTGAGAGTTTTTTTGTTGAAATTTTTTGTGGATTATGCTTCTCATAATATTCATAAATATCAAAAATTGTATAGAGATACTTATTGGTCTCTCTAAAATTTCCACCTGTCATGGAGTGAATATACTTTATATCTTTTTTTCTTATCATATTTGAAATCTCTATAAAACCTTTTTTAATAAGTTTTTTCTGAAGATAGAGTTGTAAATCATACTCAGTAGCATTTTTCATTACAACTACTTCCCAAATACGTGTCTTAAAATGCTCTTTAGCAATAATATCTTCATCTTCTGTTTTATGTAAAGTAATTACAAACTTAACTACACGAGTATCAGAGAGTAGTCTAATCTTCTCCATAAGTGCCTCACTATAGAGCTGACACTCATCAAGTAAAAAGACCACCTCTCGTTTATCTCTTAAACTCTGACAGTACTTTAAAAGTCCATCAAAATTAACACGCATATTTGCAGGTATAGTATCTCCTGACATCGACTCATAAATCTCTTTTAAAAAAGCCTTTTCACTTAAAATAGGAGCATCAAAGTAGTGAATCTCTCGATGCTCTTTTAAATTATGATAGAGTTTATTAAGTAACATACTCTTACCAGTTCCTGGTTTACCATAAAGCAAAATCATCTTGAGTGGCTTCAATAAAGAGGTCTCTAAAATATTATAGTTATAAGTAGCAGCCTCTAGCTCAACATAGTTATTTTTATCAACAGAGTCAATAAAAATAGTTTTAAGTTCCTCAAATTTACTCTTTTTCATCACTTTAACTTTTTATAACCCAAATCTTCTAAAGAGAGGTCACTGTCTGTCTTTATAATATGTGGAGTAATAATCAAAACTAACTCATCAACTTTATTGACACGTTTTTCTCTCTTAAATAGATACTCTAAAAGAGGTAAATCCCCAAGTAGTGGTACTTTAGAAACTTGTGTTCCTGTTTTAGAAGAGATTAGCCCCCCTAAAACCACATGCTCTCCATCATTAAGTGTTACAACTGAAGATATCTGTTTTCTTGATAAATCAGGTGGAATATTTCTTGTTCCTGTTGTTGTCGTTGAGACAGTATCAATAGTATCTGAAATAGAAGGATTAATCTTAAGTGTAATTTTTCCATCATCTGAGATTTCAGGAGTAATATCTAGTAGTATTCCTGCAAATACAGAGTCAATGGTCTCTCCTGACTGCTGTGAACCAGCACCTGTTGCACCCTGTAAAATAGATGTTGATGTAATTTTATAGAAGAGTTCATTTCCTACAGAGATAAGTGCAGGTTGATTATTTAGTGTTAAAATTTTCGGATTAGAGATAGACTTTACATCACCTTGTGTCTTTAAAAACTTAACTACATCATTAATTTGAGTAGAGCCTCTTGTAATAATTGCTCCTGAACTTTTTGGTTCAGTATTTGGTTCTGAAGTTAAATCCCCAATCGATAAAGAGGAGCCATCTGTATTTGAAGCCAATGAAGCAACATTATTTTGTAGTGTACTTGCAGTAGCAATTGCCATATTTTGAAAACTATAGAGTTGATTCCAATCTATACCCGTAGTATAAGAGTCATCAAAAGTAACAGAAAGGATTTTAACATCAATTAAAACTTGATTTTTTAATTGACGTGTTAAATCATCAATATAATTAGAAACTCTATCTAACTGTTTAGCTGTACCTGTTACAGTTATCATTCCAGCTTCAGCATTAACAATTGGAGCAGGAGCTTTGTAGGAGTCTTCAGGTCGATTAAGTAGACTCTCTACCTCTTTTTCAATCTTTGTCCAAAATTTAAAATCATCAGTACTCTCAATAGAGACACCAGTTTTAGAACCATTACCACTATCACTGCCTTGACTACTTTTACCCCCTTGACTACCTCCAGAAGTACCTGAGTTTGCAATGGTTACATGTGCATTACTTGTTCCTTTTCTATCACCAGCTATATAATGAAACTTAAATGTTTTAGTTGTCAAATAAGAGATTTCCAGCTTATTATCACCTAACTCATAAGAGATGTCATTTTCACGCAATACCGTATCTAAAAACTCTATTAGAGAGGCATTATTCATCTTAACAAAATAGAGTTTATCTGCCAATTTTTTCTTAGCCTCTTTATCTTTGACAATAAGACTCAATGCACACTCATCAGCTAAATTTTCTACAACATCACCAATGGTTAATGCACTATTAAGGGTTGCTGTAAAGAGTTGTGTATCACAACGATTTGCATACAGAGGCGATGCTACACTCATCAATAGAGTTATAACTATAAACTTTATTAAACTATTTTTTAAAACCATCATTATCTACGTCCTTGATTTAACTTAATAAATTTTTTCTTTTTTCTTTCTAACTTGAGAACTCTATTACCATTCTCCTTCTCTAAAGTTACAGAGTATTTTGAAACATATCCAACCCTATACTCACCAAGTCTATCTCCTGTTCGATACCACTTTTTATTAATAAAAGCAGCATGGTTTAAAATAGCATCAACTTTATATACTACCTCTACAGGAACATAAATAGTTACATTGTCATCTTGTTTCTCTTCTACCTTCTTTTTCTTTTGTAAAATAAAAGGATTGGAAGTTCCCTCTAATTTACCTAAAGAGATACCTACCCTCTCCTCTTTAATTTTAGAAACCATATTAAGAATTTCTGTAGAGCTTAAACTACCTGATATCAAGAGTGTAAATCCAAATGTTATTAATATTAATACCTTTTTCATTAATGATTAATCCCCCATACTGAAATATTAATATCAGCTGATAAAATAGTATCTTTTTTATCTAAATAGAGATGTGTACCATAGATATCTGTCACCAAAACAGAACGCTCTAATTGATTGATAAATTTAGTAATATTTTTATAACTTCCAGAACACCCTACTCCAATCTGAAGTACATGTCCAAAACTACCATTGTTATCTACATACTCATTCTCTATATAGTTAATAGAGACACTCTGCCTCTTCGCCTGTTTTGTAATAGAGTTTAAAAACTTTGACCAACTCTCTTTGTTAAAGAGCAGTGGAGAGAGGTCATCTAAATTAACAGAGATAAAACTAATCTCATCATTAGCATTTGCTATCTTTTTATCTAATATTTTAATATCATTCTCATACTTATTTACTAAGTAATTTTTATCTCCATTTTGACTAATACTTTGGAGATACTGCTTATTTGATGCGATACTCTTTTTTAAACTATTGTTTTTATGATGTGCTGTTTTATATTTATCTTCAGCAAAAGGGTAAAAAAAACTATATGAAAGATATCCTATAATAAGTGTTATCATACCAATCATCATCCACTTTTCATTTTCTGACTTATGCTCAAAGAAAGTATCTAATCCATTTAAAAAATTTACTAATGCTTTCATCTATATACCACCTTCAAAACACCCCTATAGAGACCATCTTTTTCATTAAAGTCAATACGTTTAATATTAATAGAGGCTATCTCATCAAAATATTTTTTTGAGATATCTTTAATGTATCGAGTAATGTTTTTTTCATCTTTACTTAAAAGATGTAAAGTGAAACTATCTCCTTCTGAATAGAGTCCTTCTAAATGAAGGTGATGCTCTTTTAAATCTTTAGAGAAGATATAAAAGTAATTTGACTTAAAATTATAATCTACCTTTTTATTGTAGATTGAAGTCAAGGTTTTAGCTTTACTTTCAAATATATTCTCTAAGTTTTTAAGAGTCTTTTTCTTCTCTTTTATCTTTGCTTGTTTTTGAGCTAAAATTGTTTTATACTTAGAGACCTCAGCCGAAAGAGCTTGATTATCATGATTTAACTTTATATTATATCCCTCTAAGGTATAGGCAGGAACCAAGTAAAAAAGAGGTAACCCAAGAGCTAATATAGAAGAAGATACAATTGCAATAATAAATTGTCCACTTGCCCTTTTAGTGAAAATTGGTGCTCGTGGGTATTCACTTAAGTTCACTACTTTACTAGGAGTATCAATATAATCTAACCCTGACTTTAACATCAAATATTGAAGTTGGTCAACATACCACTCATCATTTTTAATATCAAAATTAAAGTCTAAATTAAAGGTAGGAATCCCTAAATAGTTATAACCATAATCACTTAACCCAATAATTGGGCTATTAACAGAACCAATAAAGAGCTTCTGCATATGCTCTATATGATAAGCTCGTTTGGCATAGATAACAATATCATTAATCTGCAAAAATATCTCACTAAAAATCTTCATAAGATTTTGTTGATACTCTGTATTTGTAGTCTTTAGACCCTCTGAGTCTAAAATCTCAAAAAACTCTTTTCTATCAATCTTTTCACCAACTAAGGCACAATATTTATCATAAATCTGCTCTAATGAGTACTCAAGAGACTTAGAGTAGACAAAATTACCATCTTTATAGACAGTTACAAAAGCATCTGTCATTGTAAAATAGACATAACAGTGAGCATCTTTATTTTCTAGAACACTGTTTTTATAGAGTGTTTTAAAAAGTAGTGGAGCAGGAAGTAAAAGGTCAATATACTTTATCTCCGAGAGTACATCAGCGAACTTACGGTCAATAACCTCTGCTTCTGTTATAAACACATTATAGACAAATGAGTTCTCATCACTATCTTTTTTTTCATAATAGAGACGATACTCTTTCTCTTCATCAAGTCCTAACTCTTCATAAGCTTTCATGTAAAGAACATCATATAACTCATCATCAGGAATCAGATACTCCGTATCTAAAGGAGTAATAATCATATCCTTATTAGTGATATATGATATCGTATAGTTTTTATCGTTATAACTTAACTTTTCTAACTTTTTAAACTCTTGATTTTTAAACTCATAGAAACTATTTATATAAGGATTTATGGTAATAATATTTTTATATTTTTTAATTCTATTATCAAAATTGTTGTTTGACATAATTTTTTAATCTACCATTCTTTCTTAAGATATTAATAAGTATATAAATAAGCTTGTTAAGTAAACCTTATTAGAATGTAGATATATGAATAATTATTTAAATAGATATTGTAAAAAAACAATTTATGTTATTTCTGATATTTCATAAATTATTTAATTTTTTTATGTTTTTTATAGTTATATAATAGAGTATTTATGACCAAAAATCATCAATTGTCATGCCACCTCGTCTCTTTTTTGCCACCATAGAGGCTTTCATACTCTTCTCCCCACAAACACCCTCTTCCATAAACTCTCGCAGATGTAAAATCTCATATCTATCATCAAATGTAGCCTCTAGTTCACCTTCATTCAGTAGAAATGTGCTATTTGAAGGTACTTTTGTATTATCAGGATGGTGCATAAATGTCTCAAAAATAAATATGCCATCCTCTTTTAATGCTTTTTCTATTTGAGGAAAAAGCTCTCTCTTTAAAAAGTAGGTACAGACAATTAAGTCATAACTATTTTCAGGTAATATATACGTGTCAAAATCAACCTCTTTAGGCTCAATATTCTCTATATTTTTCAAAGACTCTATTGCTATGGGACTAATATCTAAAGCATCAACCTTAAAACCTAGCGATGCCAAATACTTAGCATTTCTACCCATACCACATGCTAAATCTAATGCCCTCTTTCCAGTAGCTAACTTAGCAAAATCTTCAACTACCTTAACTACTTTAGTTGGTATAACATTGGTACTATATTTCTTATTCCAGCGTTCTCTATCTTCTCTACTCATTATCGCTCCAATTCAGGTGATTTTCGACACCATTTTAAAAAAAGTCTATCAGGATTGACACGAGAGTCAATCTCTTTTCCCTCTACAATATTCTCAGCTAACATCTTACCCAACAGAGGAGCAAAAACAAAACCTCGTCCACCTAAACCATTTAGGACATAGAGATTCTCCATCTTCTTAGGCTTCTCTTTGAGTCTCTCACCTCGGACTAACTTTGGATGCTCTTCTAACATTGAAGGTACATCTATAACTGAACCAACCAAAGGAAAGTAATCTTTAGAACCAGACCTCATACCACAATATATCTCTTTGAGTTTAAAGTCTGAAGTGTCAACCATCTCAGAAGCTGTTGAGAACAACTCTTTTAAAGGGTCTGCTCCACACTTAACACAAGCGTTCACCTCTTTTTCATGTGTTGCACCTATTTTTACTATGCCATCTATATTGGCTGAAACAGAGATTTTTTTATGCATAGAGACATCTAAATTTAATTTTGTCTCATAATCTCCTCGACTACCCCAAGTTCCTTTTACACCCATATATCGCATGTCAAAAAACTTATTCTCATACCCTGTTGCTAAAATCAATTTCTTCGCTTTATACTCACCAATAGTCCATCTCTCATCTTCATAATTTAAACTTTTTACATTGTATTGAACGTAGTCAATTCCCTCTAAAAGTGCCTTACACATCTTTGGAGCATCGCAAACACCTGCCTCATTAAAGAGAAAGCTATCTTTTGACTTTTTTATGCCTATCTCTCTTAGTCTCTCCTCCTCTAACCATTGACGAGAAGAGGTATCATACTGCTCATACTCAAAAAACTTTTGAGCATCCTCATCATCTTTAGGAATACGCACTACTCCTGTCTGTTTAAAATGGTCAGGAAAATGCTCTCTATAAAAATCTTTGGCAAACTCAAAAGCTTCATTGGTCAACTTTTGAAGTGTGGAGCCTTTTCCTATTTTAGGGGAAACAAAAGCTCCAGCAGCAGCTGAACCACCTGCTGTAGCAACTCCTGCACGGTCTAAAACCAATACTTTTAGCCCTTTCTGTTTTAGAAAATAAGCAGAAGAGCATCCAGCAATTCCTGCACCTACAACAATAACATCATAACATTTCATTCTCTATTTCCTTGAAAACTATATTCATTTTATTTTATAAGTTAGTTCATTTTAATTTGTTCAATTTATTATACAGTAATTCTATTAGATTTCTGTGAATTTTTATAGAAAATAGGTTAAAATGGTTTATGAAAAATCTAAGTAACCTCTCTCTCTTATCTATTAATAGTTGGCTAGAAGAGACCCTAAAAACAAATGATACCATTAGCTTTATTACCCAAAACCCAGACTGTAATACAAATGCATTGGGTTTTAAAGCTTGGGTAAATCTTGCAGAACTACACTACTGTAAACTGCTCACCCCTGAAAAGATTTCAGATAATAAAATACGACTACAATTTAAAAAGCTTAATCGGAATAACTCATTTCATATAGATTCTGTTCAAGAAAGAGAAGAGAAATATGGAACCCAATCTAACTTTTTCAATATAGATAAAAATAGTGAACCCACCTTTCTACTCGCTTATAAAAAAGCTTTAGAAGCTGTAAAAGTGGAAGAGCAAAAAGAGGTTCTCAACTTGGGAATCAATAAGGCAGATGAGTTTGAGTTTATTAGAGAACTTATAGGTGAAAATTGTTTTAATCAAATCTATTTTAGAGGTATTGACCACTCACAAACAGCACTAGAGTATGCTAAAAAACGTTTCTCTAATAATCCCAAGGTAGAATTTTATAAACATGACATTAACACCATCTCCCAACTCAACTTACCAAAAGCTGACCTCATTATTAGTATTGGAACTTTGCAGAGTCCAACCATTAACTACAAACCTTTTCTGATGTCATTGGTTCAAGAGCATCTTACTGAAAATGGTGCTTTAATCTTAGCTTTTCCAAACTCACGTTGGATAGATGGAGAGCTTATCTATGGAGCAAAAGCCAAAAACTATAACTACTCTGAGATGTCTTTAGTTTTTAATGATGTTATCTTTGCAAAAAAGTATCTACAACAGAAGAGATTTAGAGTAACTATTACAGGAAGAGAGTATATCTTTATTACGGCAACAAAAATAAATAATTAACTAAAATTTATATTATTTTTACTATAATAGAGCTTCATCCTCACAAAAAGGTTACTCTTATGAAAAAAATACTTCTCACACTTACACTACTTATACTTCTAGTTTTTACAGCTTGTAATGCGAATAAAACAAGAACTATTAGTAACAATGCTATTCAACAAGCTAATGCTTTTCCTCAAGCTTCACGAAACCCAAATGAAGTTGTTTGTGTTAATTGCCGAGCAAAATTTAAAGTTGCTAGAGCTATGCATAAATTGAATAATGGAAAGGTAGAAATTATCTGTCCTGTTTGTCACCATATATATCAAAAAGAGAACCACTAATTCTCTTGGTGCGATAGTAATCGCACTCTACAATATCTCTTGTCCAAAAAACTCTTTAGTTACCTCTCTCATCTCTTTGACATCTTCTATTCTATTGACTAAATCTCTAAATTTTGATGCACCTTGATAACCTGCTTTAGAGTAGGTATGAAGATGTTTACGAAAAACAATAGCCCCATGGTCACCATAGTGGTTAATCATCTGGTCAAAATGTTCTAAAACGACCTCTTGTACCAATTCAGGAGTCAACTCTGCTGAACCTGTACCATTAATATAGTTTTTCATAAGCTGAAATATCCAAGGACGACCCACAGCACCACGACCAACCATCACTCCTGAGGCACCTGTATGTTCAAGAACCCATTTTGCTTTTTCGGGGCTATCTATATCACCATTAGCTAAGACAGGAATATTTACTGCCTCTACAATCTCTTTAATCGCATCGTAGTCAACCTCTGCTTTGTACTTACCTGCTCGTGTTCGTCCATGAACAGCTATAAAATCTGCTCCATTATCTTCACACAACTTGGCCTGTTCTATATGGTTCTTTTCATTAAATCCTAAACGCATCTTTACAGAGGTATACTCTTTATTTGAGTACTTCTTAATAGTTCGTATGGTCTCTGCCATCTTAGGTAAATCGGTTAGAAGTGATGAGCCTTGTAGGTTATTGACTACCTTAGGAGCAGGACAACCACAGTTTAGGTCTATAATATCTATTCCATCTCTCTCATTTAGTAGTTCAACAGCTTGGCGTATAACCTCTTGGTCTGAACCTGCTATCTGAATACTATAGGGGGTCTCAAGCTCATTTTTTTCTAACATCTTAAAAGTCTTTTTACTCTTAAAAGCTAAAGCATTTGAGCTTATCATCTCTGAAACAGTTAAGTCAGCTCCAAACTTTTTAACAACAGAACGAAAAGGGAGGTCAGTAAACCCTGCTAAAGGGGCAAGTGCAAAGAGAGGGTTAGAGAAGTCTAATGTAGGCACAGGAAGTACCTACTAATTAAGCATCACAGATATGACGAATATTCATCAAATCTGTAATTTTATATTTTTTATGTTCTTTTTTCAAATCATATAAAGCCCTAAAGCGTTTAAACTCATCTTCATGGTGTTCATCTAAATATTCACCTGCTTTATCTATCATCTCATACTCAAACAAGAGATACAAATAGGCAATTTCAGCTTTAGAGTATTTTTTCTCATACTCTCTCCAAAGCCTTAAATTTTCATCAGGAGAGAGGTGTTGCATCATTAATGTTGATATCATTAAATAGTCTGCACACTCTAGATTCGCTTCTAAATGAGTAATAAATTCATCAAGAATCTCCTTAGTCAATCCCAAATCTTCCTCTTTTGTTACTCTTGAAAGTAGTATAAGAAATGCATCTTTATCAAAAACTTTAACATACTTTCTAGCTTTTATAAAATTAGCTTGTTGAGCAAATAGATTTAAAGCTTTAGTAAATATTTTTTTATTATATGCCTCTCTATTTTGAAGTACCTCTTCAATAAAATTTTCATCTTTTTCAAGACGATTCATCAAATTTTTAATAACAAGAGGATTGTTTGAAGAGAGTTCATTAGCTATTCTCTTTGCTTTCAAATCAACATACTCTCCTCTCTCAATCTCCGATACCAATGTCAATGCACCTCTTAATTTATCAGAGATATCATCAACAGCTCCATCTACTTTTATAGAAGCAACAGAGAGTAAAGAGGCAGTCTGTTTTAAAATTGGTAAATTAAACTTATGTGGTTTAGGCTCATGTAACAGTGACCAATAGAGGGCATCATTTAAACTTAGGGTATCTTTTTCCCACTTCTTAAATTTAAAAAAATTCTTTGTTCCATAAAATATCATATGTGCCATAGAGGCAATCATTAAGATAACCATTGGTACAATAACCCAGACTGCAATTGGAAGTGGAACCGAAAGTCCAAACTCTTCAATAGTATAATTCCCTGGGTTTATTGTATAGACAAAAATTCCCACCATTGATATCAATACGATAGAAGCTACAATATATAAGCCTAAACGCATAGAGACTCCTTTAGTTTTAATCTTTATTTAGATTTTACTCTTTCTCAACAATCTCTCTACATGCAATACAATAACGTGCAAAGTTTTTTACTTTTAGACGCTCAATATTAATCTCGTCTCCACACATCTCACATATTCCATAAAGATTGTTCTTAATTCTATCTAAAGCTTCTTCAATTTCTGCTAATTCAAGAGATTGTTGCTCTAAAATAGCATTATCTACTGCTGTTTCAAGTGAACGTGCAGCATGGTCACCCTCATCTTTTAGCTCATTTCGCCTTATCTGATTCATCTCTTTTGATGTACAATTTAAATTCTTTTCTATTCTTGCTTTACGCTCTATCAATGCATTTTTAAAAAATTCTAATTCTTTTTCAGTTAACATATTATTCTCCTAATATTATTTATGGTACGGATGATTATTTAGTATTGTTAAACCCCTAAATATTTGTTCCAATAGTACTACTTTTGCCAACTTATGTGACATCGTAATTTTACCTAAAGATAGGTTGATATTACATTTAGCTAAAAAATCGCTCTCAAGCCCATAAGCTCCACCAATAAAGAAATTAACTACCCCTCTATCCTTAAGCATATTTGAAAATTCAAAACTATCCAACTCTTTACTATTAGGATTTAAGGCTATATTGTAAGCTCCACTTAAATAAGGAGATAATGCAAGAGTATAAGATTTTTGTGAAGCTTCTGTGGAGATGTCATGTGCTTTATTAATATCTTTAGTATATATTTCAAAAACCTCCACTTTTGCAAAAGGCTTTGCAATTTTTATATAGTGTTCAATAAGTGGAGCATAGAGCTTGTCTTTTGACTTTTTGTCAATAATATATATATTAATTTTCATTAGGAGACGTTTTCAACCTTTGGATTATCTTCTAAAAAGAGTTTCAAAAGGTCTGAAACTGTTTTTTTCATATCATTTCTATCAACAATCATATCTATAAGTCCATGTTCAAGTAGAAACTCTGAACGCTGAAAACCTTCTGGTAAATCAACACCAACAGTCTGTTTTATAACCCTCTGTCCTGCAAAACC